>JAYWCQ010000031.1:0-10489 GCA_043780435.1 Polaromonas sp. | reverse complement strand
AAGCTGGGTTGCGGTGCGCACCTCAGCAGTTTGCGTCGAATGGGTACGGGTGGTTTTGATGTGAGCCAATGTGTGACGCTAGCAGAGCTGGAAGCGATGTCGGAAGACGAACGATTGGCTTGTTTGCTACCGGTTGAATCGCTTTTAGAAGGACATGCTCGCGTCACATTAGATGCTGAAAATGCAGCACGGTTTTTGAATGGTGTGCGCCGACGCGGTGATTGGCATGTTGGAAAAGACGGCTCGCCGGTTGCTGTGTTTGGTGCTGAACATGATGATGAGCCTGAAGTTCTACTGGGTAGCGCTCATGTGATTGAGGATGAGTTGGTTCCGGGCAGATTACTTAGCCCACAGGATATTGAACAGATTTTAAGTAAGTAAATAAGTAAATAAGTAAGTATAGAAGTATTGATTTAGATAAATAGGAAGCTAGGAAGTAAGAACATGTCACATAAACAAATTCGCAACATCGCGATCATTGCCCACGTTGACCACGGTAAAACAACCATGGTTGACCAATTGTTGCGCCAATCAGGCACTTTTGCCGAACACGAAAAAGTCGTTGATACCGTGATGGACAACAACGCCATTGAAAAAGAACGTGGCATCACGATTTTGGCTAAAAACTGTGCTGTGACATGGGAAGGCACACACATCAACATCGTTGACACCCCTGGCCATGCGGACTTCGGTGGTGAAGTTGAGCGTGCGTTGTCCATGGTCGACGGTGTTGTGCTGTTGATCGACGCACAAGAAGGCCCTATGCCGCAAACCCGTTTCGTGACCAAGAAAGCTTTGGCACTTGGTTTGAAACCGATTTTGGTTGTGAATAAAGTTGACAAGCCGGGTGCACGCCCTGACTTTGTGGTCAACGCCGCATTTGACTTGTTCGACAAGCTAGGCGCTACTGATGAGCAGTTGGATTTTCCGGTGGTTTACGCATCCGGCATCAACGGCTGGTCGTCCATGAATGAAGGCGCGCAGGGCGAACAATGGGGGCCTGACATGTCAGCCCTATTTAACACCATTTTGAGCCATGTTCCAGCACAAAAAGGCGACCCAGCAGCGCCGTTGCAGTTGCAAATTTCTGCGCTCGACTTCTCAACATTCGTCGGTCGCATTGGCGTTGGCCGTATCAGCCAAGGCACGATCAAACCCATGATGGACGTGGTTGTGATGGAAGGCCCAGACGGCAAACCCGTCAAAGGTCGCGTTAACCAAGTGCTGACATTCCAAGGCTTAGAGCGCGTGCAAGCGACTGAAGCTGGACCAGGTGAAATCGTCTTGATCAATGGTTTGACGGACATCGGTATCGGTGTCACGATCACTGATGCAATGACGCCAATGCCATTGCCGATGCTCAAAGTTGATGAGCCGACATTGACCATGAACTTCTGCGTGAACACCAGCCCATTGGCTGGACGTGAAGGCAAGTTTGTTACCAGCCGCCAGATTTGGGATCGCTTGCAAAAAGAACTGCAACACAACGTTGCCTTGCGAGTCAAAGAAACTGGCGAAGAAGGTATCTTTGAAGTGATGGGTCGTGGTGAATTGCACTTGACGATCTTGTTGGAAAACATGCGCCGTGAAGGTTACGAACTCGCTGTGACTAAGCCGCGCGTGGTGATGAAAGAAGTCAACGGTGAAAAGCACGAACCTATCGAATTGGTGACGGCCGATATCGAAGAGCAACACCAAGGTGGCGTGATGCAAGCTTTGGGCGAGCGCAAGGGCGATTTGGTGAATATGGAGCCGGATGGCCGTGGTCGTGTTCGTTTAGAGTACCGTATTCCAGCACGTGGTTTGATTGGTTTTACCAACGAGTTCTTGAATTTGACACGTGGTTCTGGCTTGATTTCCAATATTTTCGACAGCTACGAAGCGCATAAAGGCGATATCGGCGGTCGTAAAAATGGTGTGTTGATTTCTATGGACGCGGGTGAGATTTTCACTTATGCACTGGGCAAGCTCGATGACCGTGGTCGTATGTTCGTCAAGGCGAACGATCCGGTATATGAAGGCATGATTGTGGGTATCCATAGCCGTGATAACGATTTGATCGTCAACGCCACACGCACCAAGCAGTTGACCAACTTCCGCGTGAGCGGCAAGGAAGACGCGATCAAGATCACACCACCGATTGACTGTACTTTGGAGTACGGCGTAGAGTTTATTGAGGACGACGAAATGGTTGAAATCACACCAAAATCGATTCGCCTGCGTAAGCGTTATTTAACTGAAGGTGAGCGCAAACGTGCTGGCCGTTTTTAAACTAGTTTAGTTAGAATCAAAAAAAGGCGGTTTGCAAGTTTTGCATACCGCCTTTTTTATTGAAAAATGAAATTGCTTTTAAAATTGAAACCGATATGAAATTGAGTCATAGACAAGCTGTCATGCTGATGATTGCCTGCACCATGATGTGGTCTATCGCTGGGGTGGTGACACGCCATCTTGAGCACGCTAAAAGTTTTGAAGTTACTTTTTGGCGCAGCTTTTTTACGCTGGTATCGCTGGCTATCATTCTGCCTATCATTCACGGCAAGGCTCTGCTATCCAAATTCAAGCAGGGTGGCATGTATTTGTGGATTTCTGGCGTCTGCTGGAGCATCATGTTCACCGCTTTTATGACGGCGTTGACGATGACCAGTGTTGCCAATGTCTTGATTACTTTGTCGTTGGGCCCGATGCTCACGGCTTTGTTTGCTCGGGTCGTTATTGGGCACAAATTGCCGGCGCGCACCATCATCGCGATTATGGTGGCTGGTGTGGGCATTGCTTATATGTATGCCGCGCAAATCAACCTAAGTGATATGAATCAGCTCACTGGCATGCTGGTCGCGCTGGGCGTGCCGATTGCTGCAGCCGTGAATTGGACGCTGGTTCAACACTCGCAAGCGCATGGTCACGATGTCGATTTGGTCCCTGCAGTCATGGTGGGAGCGTTGATTTCAAGCTTGGTAACGTTGCCTTTGTCGATGCCGTTTCAAGCATCGGGTCAAGATGTCGCTTTGCTTGCTATGCTAGGTTTGGTGCAGCTTGCCATTCCATGTGCCTTAGCGGTGGTCTGTGCGCGGTACCTCAAAGCACCGGAAGTGTCCTTGTTGGCGCTGTTAGAGATCATTTTTGGCATTGCCTTGGCATGGGTTGGTGCGAATGAAAAACCGGGAAGCCCTGTGCTTCTGGGGGGCGGCTTGGTTCTTGGGGCATTGGTTTTTAACGAATGGCTAGGTATGCGCGAGCGTGCAATCAAGCTATAGCACAATGATCTAGCGCTATGATTAAGGCATGAACAAACAATACGGCCGAGCCGATTTAGCCCGCATTGCGGCGAAAGACATGGCCGACCGTGGTTTGACCGCTGAGTTTTCAACATCAGCCTTGAACCAACTTGCCGCTTTTGAGAAACCCAGCCAAGAGTTTGTCGCAGGTATTCGAGACGCCAATATTCGAAATTTAAGCAGCTTGTTGTGGTGCTCCATCGACAACGAAGAATCGCGTGATCTAGACCAGCTCACGGTTTGCGAGCGCTTGCCAAACGGCGCTTTAAAAGTCATGGTGGCCATTGCTGATGTGGATACCTTGGTCAAAAAAGGCTCACCCATTGACGATTGCGCGCAACAAAATACGACATCGGTTTACACCGCAGCGCGCATTTTCCCCATGTTGCCTGAGCGGTTATCAACCGATTTAACCTCGCTTAACGCACATGTTGACCGCTTAGCCGTGGTGACTGAGATTGTTTTTGACGCGGAAGCAAAGATATCATCGTCAACCATCTACCGCGCCAAAGTGCGCAACCAAAGCAAGCTGGCTTATGACGATGTAGCAGCGTGGCTCGATGGAAAAGGCGATATCCCAATCGGCGTCAGAGCCGTTACCGGCATGGACGAGCAAATTCGAGCTCAAGATGCCGTGTCGCTAAAATTGCGCAAGCGCCGTTTTGAGCAAGGCGCGCTAGAGTTCAGAACGATTCAATCGCGTACGATTTTCTCGGGTGATCAAGTGGTCGACGTCGAGCAACAGCAACCCAACCGCGCCCGCCAGCTGATTGAAGAACTGATGCTGGCTACCAACGGTGTGACGGCACGGTTTCTAGCGGCTAAAGGCTATTCTGCGCTGTGCCGTGTGGTGCGTTCGCCAGAGCGTTGGCTCAAAATTGTGGAAGTTGCGAAAGATTTGGGTGTGGTATTGCCCGTGGAACCCGATTCCAAAGCTTTAGAAGTTTTCCTCAGAAAGCGCCGAGAGGATGATCCTTTGCGCTTCCCTGATTTGTCCTTGGTCGTCGTCAAGCTCATGGGGGCGGGTGAGTACGCCTTGCAATTGGCCGGTGCGGCGACGGTAGGGCACTTCGGCTTGGCCGTGCGTGAGTATTCGCACTCGACAGCGCCAAACCGTCGTTTTGCTGACTTGATTACCCAGCGCATTCTCAAAGCGGCGATCGTCGGTGCGCCTGCGCCGTATTCCGACGCAGAACTAGAAGCGCTGGCTAAACATTGCAACGAGCAGGGCAGCGATGCCAACAAAGTCGAGCGTCAAGTGCGTAAATCTGAAGCCGCGTTGGTGCTGCAAGCACGCATTGGCGAGGTGTTTGACGGCATTGTGGCCAGCGCGACCAGCAAAGATGTATGGGTGCGGGTGTTTCATCCACCTGTCGATGGCCGGTTGTCTGGCCCAGGCGCAGCGCCACGTATCGGTCAAAAAGTCAAAGCACGCTTGACTTTGGCAGATGTGGAACGCGGATTTATTGATTTTGAAGAAGTTAAATAGAAATTGAACAGTAGTGACATGACAAGTAACGTACAAATTCCAGAAATTCGATGTGAAGTCAAAGGCCACACCGGCTTTATCAGCCTAAACCGGCCCAAAGCGTTGAATGCGCTCAGTTTGCCTATGATTCGGGCGTTGATGAGTCAACTTTTGGCGTGGCAAGACGATACGGCCATCAAACAAGTCGCGATTCGCGGCATGAGCAAGCCGACGGCGGAGGGCATCGAAGTGTCTTTTGGCAACTTTAGCGCGGGTGGCGATATCCGTTTCTTTCACCAAGCCATTCAAACCGGTAACCCAGAGCTGGAAGACTTTTTCACCGAAGAGTACGCGCTGAACCACTTGATTGCGAACTACCCCAAACCCTACATCGCCTTCATGGATGGTTTGGTTTTTGGTGGCGGCATGGGCATTTCGCAGGGCGCGAGCCACCGCATCGTCACCGAGCGCACCAAAATGGCCATGCCTGAAACGGGTATAGGACTGTTTCCAGACGTGGGTGGTGGCTACTTTTTGAGCCGTTGCCCAGGTTTTGTGGGCGAGTATTTAGCGTTAACCGGTGAGCAGATGGGTGCGGATGAAGCGCTTGCTTATGGTTTGGCGGATGTCAAAGTTAGCGCAGATTCATTGGCGACTTTGTGGGAATCATTGGCTACGCGGTTTGTAGATGATATTGCTATTAATAATATAGCACTTAAGGCAATAAATACGACGGCTATAGCCATAATTGATGCTTATTTTTCACTGGCTAGTGTTTCTGAGATAGTCATAGCCCTTGAAGCCAGCAATGAAACCCAAAGCGACACGGCAATCGACCTTTGGACTCAGCAAACCGCGAAGATATTACGTACCCGCTCCCCGCTGATGCTGCACGTCGTTTTAGAGCAAATCCGCCGTGGACGGCAGCTCAATTTAGCGCAAAACCTGCAAATGGAGCGCGGCATGGTGCGCCATTGCTTCTACACCGCGCATTTGGGCCGCTTTGGCAATGCCAGCGAAACAGTGGAAGGCATCCGCGCCTTGGCGGTGGACAAAGACCATCACCCGCGCTGGAACCCCGCCCATATCAGCGATGTGACATTGGACATGGTTGCCCCGTTTTTTGAGAGCCCATGGCCAAAACACGCGCATCCATTGGCACATTTAATCTAAATTCACATTGTTTTTTGCCATCAGCCTGACTTACACTTGCGACCATGACGACCCATTTAGACGCTGCTGTAGCCAATGCCGAACGTGACAACGACTATTTCACGGCGACGATTGTGGGTTTGCCATCTGAAATAGCGCTGGGGAAAGCTTTCACTAAGCGCAAGTTGTCTATGCATCCCACGATATCCGTGGATGCCATCACTGCCACCGTTTGGCAATCAGACGCCGCGCGAACCCTGCTGATGCAGCAAATCAAACAATCACCTAAAACGCTGGGCTTACCTTTTCCGGCAGGCAATTTTGCCCGCACACGGTCTGAAAAAGCCAGCTTTATGGCATTTTTATTCGGATTTAGCCTGTGCGCAGCATTGTGTTATTTAAATCTGACACAGCCTTGGTTGCATCAATTACTCAAATTTTAGTATGACCGACAATTTGCACTCACCCGCACCGCAGCAAGATAACTTGGTTATCGACCCGATAGGCATGAACATTGTCAATCGCATCGCGCCAGACTCCACCATGCAAGGCGATGTGTCGTTTTCTGGCGGCCTCATGGTGCAAGGCAATTTGGCGGGTGCGGGGCTGGTGATGGGGCGTTTGGTGGTGTGGCATGGCGCGCAGGTGCAGGGGCATTTTCGAGTGATGGGCGATTTGTATGTGTTTGGCCGTATCGGTGCGATGGATGCGGATGCGAATCAAACGGTCATTGAGTGCATGGGCACCGCTTATATTGCAAGCACCGCATCAACGACAGGCACCATCACGGCGCAAAGGCTGCGTTTGTATGAAGGCGCAGATTTGCAGGGGCCGTTCAAAACCATCAAAAACATGCAGTCTTTGCCTGAGTTAGAGCAAATCGTTTGAAAATAGCGATGCGAAAGTAGCAGTCATTTAGTCAGCAAACCAACCAATCAGTGAGACCAAAATGAATCACCCAAACAACCAGCAAAAACAACATCAACCCGGCATGACAGCGCTAGGCCAAGCCATGCCAGACGTTTTAAAAACACCGGTGTTGACACAAGTTGAGGCACCCGAAGTCACTGAAGCTGAAATCGACACAGGCGCTGCCGTTGCCATCAAAGCTGGCAAACTGTGCATGATTGAAGAAGGTATCACCTTCACCGGCAATGCCGCGCTGCAAGGCACTTGCACCATTGCGGGACAAATCGTGGGTAATTTGAAAGAGCAGTCTGGTGCGACATCGCAAATCGTCATCACCGAAACAGGCTCCGTCAAAGGTGATATTTTTTCGCACAAAGTCTCTGTCATGGGTACGTGCAGCGGCACGATTGATGCCAGCGGTGGCAGCGTAGATTTGCATGCCAAGTCGGTTGTCTCGGGGCATATTCGCTATGGTCAATTGCAGGTCAACGGGGCAGATTTAAATGCCACGTTAGAACGTGCTGTGAAGTCTGCCGCTTAACACCGTGCTGACGAGCGAAGAGCTACGGCTAGCTGCGCTGAGCGCGGCTGCCAAACGGGGTAAATGGGTGGCCAGGCGTCGTGTATTTCGGCGCTGGTTTACTTGGCTAACTTGGACTTATCTGCTGCCAGTCATTGGTTTGGCTGCAGTCATGGCTAGCTTGGCAGGTTTGGCATTTTGGCAGTACATGGGGCATGATGCGGCATATGTTGCGGCGCAAAAATGGGTGCAGCAAGAGTTTGGTAGCTTTCAAGCGAGCACTAGTAGTAAAACCAACAACAACCTTTCACCCAGCAGACCAGCCAATGCAAGCATGATCCCTTAAACAGATGAAGCCACGCCAGATTTACAAATCGACCGCCATTTAACGCTAAAACTGAATACTTAATCTAAACCCGCAAAATTAACAAGACTGACAAGGACAACAACCATGAGCACAGACAACACAACAGCTAACACCATCGCCCGACTCGTACCCGCAGAACGCCTCAAAGCCATCAGTAGCCTGATAGGCGAGGGCGCGGTGTTTGACGGTGGCTTTCAAAGCAGCAAGGACTTGGGTATCAAAGTCGACGGCAAACTGATTGGCAACATCGTGTTTGAGCAAGGCGGCGCGGTTCATATTGGTCCTACCGGTGTGGTGGAAAACACCTCGATTGAGGCTGACTACGTCTTCATCGAAGGCAAAGTCAAAGGCACAATCGTGGCGCGTAAATCGCTAGAAATCACCGGTTCAGCCACGGTGATTGGCGACGCTTCTTACGACGCTTTGGTCGATGTGCATCCCCGTGCGCGCATTCGCGGTAAGCTGGAATACCGTGGCGATGTGGATGCACCTACAAACTAAGCTTACTTATTCCGCGTCTTCATCGCCCGTTCAACTTCGCGTTTACCTTCGCGGTCTTTGATGGTGTCGCGCTTGTCGTGCTCGGCTTTGCCTTTGGCCAGCGCAATTTCACACTTCACTTTGCCGCCTTTCCAATGCAAATTCAGCGGCACCAGCGTGTAGCCTTTTTGCTCGGCCTTGACAATCAATTTGTCGATTTGTTCGCGGTGCAGTAACAGTTTTTTGGTGCGAATATTGTCCGGGTTGACGTGGGTTGACGCCGTGTGCATGGGGTTGATCTGGCAGCCGATCAAAAACAGCTCGCTGTTGCGAATCACCACATAGCCATCCGTCAGCTGCACTTTCCCTTCACGCAACGATTTCACTTCCCAGCCTTCCAACACCATGCCGCATTCGAAGCGTTCTTCAAAAAAGTAGTTGTAAGCGGCTTTTTTGTTGTCGGCAATGCGTGTTTGGATAGGCTTAGCTTCTTTTGCCTTGCCTGCTTGCGGCTTTGGCTTGGTCGGTGGGGCTACGGGAGAGGAGGTTTTTGCCATGTCAGCTTAATTGCAATAAATACTTGCCATAATTCAAGTTGTTTTTCGAGTTATTCTCTAGTTTTACTCAAGTTGAACTTGAGTTTATTTACCTATTTTCCATGAAATCCGTCCATAAGTCCGTTCTCATCTGGTACAGCGCTGAAGAAATGTTCAATTTAGTCACTGATGTGGATAAATATCCGCAATTTTTGCCGTGGTGCGACCATGCCAAAGTCCTCACCGCCACACCCGAAGGCATGCAGGCAGAAGTCGGCATCGCCATGGGTGGCGTGAAGCAAACGTTTACCACACAGAATACACACCTCGTGCTAACCACGAGGCGACAAGTCACCATGAAATTGGTCAACGGCCCGTTTTCCAAGCTGGAAGGCACTTGGACGTTCACGCCCGTAGGTGATGCAGCGCAACGCGCTTGCAAGACCGAGTTGCACCTCAAATACGGCTTTGACAACGCCGTTTTAGCAGCCTTGGTCGGCCCCGTATTCGACAAAATTGCCGCCAGCATGGTGGATGCTTTTGTGAAACGAGCGGATCAGGTGTATGGATAAGATTAGCATCTGCGTTACTTTGGCGTATTCACCCGCACCGCGCGAAGTGATTGAAAAAGAACTGGTTTTGCCTTTCAAAAGCACGGTGCAAGACGCGTTGAACCTTGCCAATTTGGCTGAATTCACCACGCAGGCTGATTACCAGTTGGGCGTTTGGGGCAAAAAAACGACCTTGAACCATGTTTTGAACGATTCAGACCGTTTAGAGTTGTATAGACCGCTGAAAGTTGACCCCAAAGTCGCTCGCCGAGAGCGGTTTCAAAAACAGGGCGCTAGAACCACTGGTTTGTTCGCCAAAACCCGCACTGGTGGTAAAGCTGGGTATTAGCTACCCCGCCCGTTGGGCACCCCTTCAAATTGAAGGGGAGTTTGGGAGTTATTCCCCTTCAATTTGAAGGGGCGGTGCGAAGTGACGGGGTTGCTGTATTTTGATATACTTTTTATAGCTATATAAGCAATAAATACGCCGGCTTCATCCGTTTTATCTATGTTTATACAGCTTACTTGCAATCTGAACCAATAATGCCGTCTAAACGCTTAGTTTCAACCATGCGAGTTGCCTCGTCCATGTAGCCGCGTTCACCTTTTGCATTGGTATGCGTCAGGCGAACACCTGAATCTAGCGTGGTTTTGGCTTGCTTAGCGCGAACGCAGTTGTCGGCATTGGCGACGTTTCTCACTTCTTCATCGGCTTTTTTCTTGGCAGCAGCTTCATCGTCAATTTTCTTCTTCGCTGCTTCTAAGTCTTTGTCTTTACTCGCTATTTTTGGTGCTGGTTCGGTTTTGACCGCTGCATCTGCGCCATCTGCTGTTTTACCCACCGTTTTTTCATCTGCATCGCTGGAAGCCACAGGTGCAGCAAGGGCAGCTTTGCCTGGCTGCTGCAAGATGCGTTTGGCTGGTGTATTGGCCGGTGGTGGCTGGTCGCTGAAGACTTTGCGACCGGCAGCGTCTAACCAGACGTATTGCCCCATGGCGGACGCAGTGAAAACGAGGCCAATGCTGGCGACTAAATAGGGCAAAGTGGTTCGAATCAATTTCATAAGCTGAAGTTTAGCTGGAACTTGGCGTTTTTGCGAGGGGTGGCACGTTGTCTAGTGGCTGGACCGGGGAGAACCCTTGTACAATACATGGCTTTGGAGCTTTCCAGATGCGTCTTTTAGGTAAAGCGCTGACCTTCGACGATGTGTTGTTGGTGCCAGCTTAC
>JAYWCQ010000030.1:0-5090 GCA_043780435.1 Polaromonas sp. | reverse complement strand
CGCGGCGGGCGGCAAAATCGTCATCCAGCTGTGGCATGTGGGGCGCGTGTCGCATGTGGATTTGCAGCCGAATGGCCAGGCACCCGTCGCGCCTTCAGCACTACAAGCCAAAACCAAAACTGTTTTGATCAGAGACGGCGTTCCTACTTTTGAGCAGACTTCCATGCCGCGCGCCTTAGAGTTAAGCGAGCTGCCCGGCATCGTGGCCGACTACCACCATGCTGCCAAAAACGCCATCGCCGCTGGGTTTGACGGCATCGAAGTGCACGCAGCCAATGGCTATTTGCTGGACCAGTTCATGCGCATCGGCTCCAACACCCGCACCGACGCCTACGGCGGCAGCATTGCCAACCGCGCCCGCTTGCTGGTGGAAGTGATGACCGCTGTAAGCCAAGCAATCGGCGGCGACCGCGTTGGGCTGCGCTTATCCCCCGTCACACCCGCCAACGACGCGTTTGACCCGCAGCCGCAGCCGTTGTTTGAACACGTGGTGAAACAGCTCGCCCCGCTCAACTTGGCGTTTGTCCACATCATCGAAGGCGCAACCGGTGCCGCCCGCGACTATGAGCAAGGCGACAAGCCGTTTGACTACGTCGCCCTGCGCGCCGCCTACAAAGATGCCGGCGGTAATGCGGCTTGGATGGTGAACAACGGATTTGACAAACCGCTGGCGGACAACGCGCTGGCCAAAGGGGGCGACCTGGTCGCCTTCGGCCGCCCCTTCATCGCCAACCCCGACCTGACCCGCCGCCTGCGTGAAGGTGCACAGATGAACACGCCAGACCGCATGACTTTTTACGGCGGTGGCGCGAAGGGGTATACGGATTACCCGGTGTTGGGGTGATGTCTTGACCCAAATCATCCCCAAACCAGAGAATCTGGCAAAACTCGTCTTTCTGGTCCGGGGCGAGAAGGTCTTGCTGGATGCTGATCTGGCTGGACTTTACGACGTGGCCACCAAGGTACTGAATCAGGCTGTCAAACGCAACCTTGATAGGTTTCCCGCAGACTTCATGTTCCAACTCACGCCAGACGAATGGGAAGGTATGAGGTCACAAACTGTGACCGCATCACGACGCAAGCTCACCGCCATACCCTACGCCTTCACCGAGCAAGGCGTCGCCATGCTCAGCGATACGTCCGTGGTCGCGGGTGAAAAGTGGTTCGCGACCAAGAGGATTCGCAAACGGGTGTATAACTAGCTGATGACAAATTTGAACAAACTGGCTGATCTCATCAAACAAGAACGGCAAACTTTACTCTCCCAGTGGCGATTACAGGTTCGGGAGCTGCCTTCAGCCCGGCATCTGGATATTCCGACGCTGAACGACCACATGCCCAGCCTGCTCGATGAGCTGGCAATGGAGCTGAAATCAAACTCAGAGGCAACGATTCCAGAAGTGCTACTTGAAGATAGCCCGCCTGCGCATGGCTTGCAGCGCTTGCAGGAAGCTTTTGACATTGAAGAGGTGGTGGCCGAGTACAACATCTTGCGCGGCTGCATCCACGACCTGGCAACCAAGAACGGCATCAACCTGCATGGCCAACCGTTTCATGTGATCAACCGGGTGTTTGACCATGCCATTGGCTTGGCCTTAGAGACCTATGCCACCCAGCAAGCGCTGCAAGTGAAGCAGCGGCGCGAGGAGTATTTGGCATTTGTCGCGCATGACCTGCGAACTCCGTTGTTTGCCATTTCTCTGGCGGGGCGCGTCTTGGAGCAGTCGCTGCCCAAACGCGGTTACACCGAAGATTCGGCCCAAATGCTGAAGTCGATGCGCCGCAGTGTTCAACAGCTTGAAGCGCTGGTGCAAAAAGTACTGGAAGAAAACACACACTCTGAAGCTATTAACGGCATCCACCTGGAGCGGCGTTTGTTCGACTTGTGGCCACTGGTCGAGCGGCTGATAAATGACTCTGTGCTTGTGGCCGAAGCCGCTGGCACACGCATCGTCAACCGCGTTCCAAACGACCTGGTTGTCTATGCCGATGCGAGTTTGCTGCAACGCATCTTGCAAAATCTGGTCAGCAACGCTCTGAAATACGCCCCGAAAGGCATCGTCACGATTGGTGCCGAAGACCTGTTGAATGACAATAGCTTCGCCTGCTGGGTGAGCGACAACGGCATGGGTATTCCTGAGGATATGCAGCAAAAGATCTTCGATAAAGGTGAAACAGACGCTGAGCGCGATGATGGTATGGGCTTGGGTCTGGCCATTGTGCAGACGTTTACAGAGGCCCACGGCGGCACCGTTACGGTAGAAAGCGCGCCTGGCGTGGGCTCAACCTTCAGATTCACACTGCCAAGCAAGACACTTGCCATCGCCGCTGCTAAAAGCTAGTCAAGCTTGGTCAAAACACGATTTCGACTTCATTGATGACTTCATTTGACTCAAACCACCTTCAAGCCCTTCAATGCAGTGTCAGCTGGTGGGTAGCGCAAATCAAGCTTTTCTAGCGCGTCTTTGATCACACTGGCAACCATCAGGTTGCGGTGGGTTTTGGAATCTGCGGGAACAACTGTCCACGGTGCCCATGGGGTGCTGGTGGCATTGAGCAGATTTTCATAAGCTTCTTGGTATTTCTTCCACTGTTTACGCACCTCCAAGTCGCCCATGCTGAACTTCCAGTGTTTGGTTTCGTCGTCCACACGCTCTTGCAAGCGAACACCCTGCTCTTCAAAGCTGATGTGCAGCATGAATTTAAGGATGACGGTGCCGTTTTCACGCAGCATGCGCTCAAAGTCGTTGATCTGGGCGTAGCGCTGCAGGGTTTGCGCGGGCGTGATCCAGCCATTGACTGGCGGCACCAGGACATCTTCATACTGGCTGCGGTTAAAAACCATGAACTCACCAGCACGGGGCATGTGTTGATGGATACGCCACAAATAGTCATGCGCGCGCTCGTCTTCTGAAGGGGCTTTCCAACCCATGGTGTGAACCCCCAGTGGCGTGACGCGGTTAAACACTCCGCGCAATGTGCCATCTTTACCAGATGTATCCGTTCCTTGCAAGATGACCAGAAGTTTGAAGCGTTTGTCTGCGTAAAACAGGTTTTGCAGCGCATCCAGCTCTAACGCCAATGTTTCAACGGCGGCTTTGTCGCTTTGTTTGTCACCACTGGAAAACGGTTTGGCTGCTGGGTCGCAATCGGCCAGTTTGAAGGATTTATCGGCCTTTTTTCTCGGGTCGTCAATGCCGCCTTTTAAGGGAGGTTGCCATGGGCTCAAGGTTTTTTCAAACTTTTTTACGTCTGCTTGACTGGCGGGTGCGTTTTGTGAAGGTGTGGGGGCAACCTTGTTTGAGGGCATTCAAGTCTCCTGTAGGCGTTGTGGGTCGTTATTTCGGGCTTTTATGATGAATATAAATGCTTGCAATTGCTTACAGCATACAGGGTGTACAGCATGGCCATGTGGAATAAATTTGACATACATCAAGTATTTTTTTGGCTAAGTTCCTAGACTAAACGCTGAATCTATCGCGCAGCTGTTGGCATTAACGTTAAGCAGACAAATCCCACATCACATGGGAAGTTTGTCACGGACAGCTTTTTTGCGTTTTTTTCAAGCGCCGAATTCAGATCAAGGAGGATGTGATGTGCTATTTTGACCATTTCAAACAAACCGATGATGAAGCTTTACTAAAAGCGAAAATCAACCTTGATGTGCTGCAGCGCGCCCTTGATTCGCGCATCAGCCTGTCGGCTGTAAGGACTGAGGCTGCCTTCAAACAGGCACTGCGTTCAACCGACCCAAGTGTGTTGTCGATTGTTGATCAGCAGATCGACCTGCTCCAGTCTATCCGTGTTGATGCCGAGTGTCTAAAAAACCTTGGGCGTGCTGATTCTTATGTGCGCTTGGGTCGCATTCTTGACGACTTCACTGCAATGCGGGCCACATTTGCAAAAACCATGGGACTGCTTCTAGCTGCCAGTTTATCGCTAGAGCCTGCCATCGCCGTTAAGGCAAACTTGCAGTGCGCCTTTCTGGGCAGACTATTAGAGCAGATCAATGTGAATGGCTTTGCAGCGGGTGGTGGTAGGATTCACCGCACGATGCAACAAGAAATTCTCTCTTAAACATGCAAATACTAGATAAAGCTTGGCAAAACTGGATCAATGATAATTTCGCACGCGGTTGCACGTATGAAGCCATACTGGCGGATATGCTGAAAGCGGGCATCGCGCAGGATGTGGCGGTGTTTAACTTGAGCAATCGCCAAGACAGTGCTGGCTCGACAAATGAAGGCGTATCGAACCAACAAAGCGGCTCCTACGAGCAAGAGGCGAGCTATTTGTTTCAGCATGACAACACCATCGTCACCCAAGACGGACAGCACATTCAAGTCGCGATGCGGCTAACAGCGCCTGATGTTGTGCTGCTGGACAATTTCATGACGCACGACGAGTGCGATGCTTTTTGTGAGTTGTCAAAAAGCACCTTGACAAAATCTACCGTGGTGGATGACGTCACGGGCGGCCATGTGGGGCATGAACACCGCACCAGCTTGGGGACGTATTTCACGCTTGGGCAAAATGATTTGGTAAAAAAAATTGAAGCGCGCATCGCTGAAATTACTGGTACACCGGTGCCCAATGGCGAGGGGATTCAGATTTTGAACTACGCTGGTGGCGGCGAGTACAGGCCGCATTTTGACTACTTCCCCGACAACACGGGTGGCCGCGTCCACACCGCAAAGAGCGGACAACGCACAATCACCGTCATCATGTATTTGAACAATGTGATAGCTGGTGGTGCGACGGTTTTACCCGACATCAAGCTCAGCGTTTATCCGAAAAAGGGCTCAGCGCTGTATTTTTCGTACGTTAACTCAAAGGGGCAGGTTGACCCTTTAACCTTGCATGGCGGATCGCCCGTGGTTGAAGGTGAAAAGTGGATTGCGACCAAATGGATACGTGAGCGTGAGTACGCATAGCCCGCATCCTATCAATCGCTCTGCATCACCTTAAATAACTCTTTCAACCCGTAACTGGTCAATGTACTCAGCGCTGTAGCCCAGTTGCTTCAGCACTTCGTCGGTATGTTCACCCAACAACGGTGAGCGTGTCACCACAGTTTCGCTATCAGACAT
>JAYWCQ010000029.1:0-12826 GCA_043780435.1 Polaromonas sp. | reverse complement strand
TTCGCAGGAAACGATTGTGCAGCGCATCAGCGAAGTTTACGCGCAGGGCGAATCAAATGCGGCTTCTATTGTGAGTGAAGTAGAGTCTGACGCAGACTTAAGCCGCATGATGCAAGACTTGCCGGCAGTCGAAGATTTGTTAGAAGCGGCTGATGATGCGCCAATTATTCGTATGCTTAATGCCTTGCTCACGCAAGCCGCACGCGATGGTGCGAGTGATATTCATATTGAACCCTACGAACGCCATTCCAGTGTACGTTTCAGGGTGGACGGTACTTTGCGTGAAGTGGTTCAACCTAACCGCGCGTTGCACGCAGCGTTGATTTCACGCCTAAAAATCATGGCTGATCTGGATATTTCCGAGAAACGCTTACCGCAAGATGGACGAATTAGCCTGCGCATAGGCACACGCTCTGTTGATGTTCGTGTGAGCACACTGCCAAGCGCTCATGGCGAACGTGCTGTGCTGCGTTTGCTCGATAAATCAGAAGGCAAGCTAAGCCTAGAAGCTGTTGGCATGGAAGGTCATACGCTAAGCCGTTTTACAAGTTTATTAGCGCAACCACACGGCATTATTTTGGTGACTGGCCCTACCGGCTCAGGCAAGACCACGACACTCTACGCCTCCCTAAATCAACTTGATGCCAGCAGTCAAAACATCATGACGGTGGAAGACCCCATTGAGTATGAGTTAGTTGGCGTTGGTCAAACCCAGGTGAATGTCAAAATTGATTTGACGTTTGCAAAAGCGCTACGTGCTATTTTGCGGCAAGACCCTGATGTGATCATGATTGGCGAGATCCGCGATTTTGAAACCGCGCAAATTGCGATTCAAGCTTCGTTAACAGGGCACTTGGTTTTGGCAACTTTGCACACCAACGATTCAGCCAGTGCCGTAACACGATTGACAGACATGGGCGTAGAGCCGTTCTTGTTGAGTTCCAGCTTGTTGGGCGTATTGGCACAGCGCTTGGTGCGTAAAATTTGTACGCATTGCGCTGGTTTAGGTTGCAAGCACTGCGCCAAAACCGGCTACCAAGGTCGTACTGGCATTTATGAATTGCTCGTCACCAACGATGCCATTCGTGCGCAGATTCACAACCACACCAGCGAAGCTGATATTCGCGTTGCCGCGTTGGACTCAGGCATGCGTTTGATGCGTGATGACGGAGAACGTTTGGTTCAATCAGGCATCACCTCCCGTGAAGAGTTAGTACGTGTGACACGCGATTAACCTGTAACTTACATAAATAACTTATGCCAGCTTTTACCTTTGAAGCGTTAGACGACCAAGGCAGCACCCGTAAAGGTGTTATGGAAGGCGAGTCGGCACGTGTTGTGCGTGGTCTTTTACGCGCCCAGTCCTTAGTGCCTTTGAATGTCGAACCTGTGACTGGTGAATCATCAAACGGTTCAACTTCTGGTGGATTAAACCGAACCCTGTTTGCAAGCCGCATATTCAACGCAACTGGACTGGGCATTTGGACACGCCAAATTGCCGGCCTGGTGACTTCAGGCTTACCGTTGGAACGCGCATTGACGTCCTTGACCGACGAAGCTGAAGACGAGCGTCAACGTAATTTATTAGCGAGTCTTCGTGCTGAAGTCAACGCAGGGAGCACATTTGCAAAAGCATTGGCACAGCATCCGCGTGAATTCTCCAGTATCTATACCGCCGTGATTGGTGCAGGTGAGCAAAGTGGCAGCTTGGGACAAGTGTTAGAGCGTTTGGCTGATGACTTAGAAGAACAGCAAGCACTCAAATCAAAACTCATTGGAGCCGCTTTATATCCTGCCATTGTTACTTTGGTTGCTTTAGTTATCGTTCTTTTTCTTGTTGGTTACGTTGTTCCACAGGTGGCCAACGTATTTGCGGGTACCAAGCGCGCATTGCCTTTTTTGACAGTCGCGCTGCTTGCCATCAGCGATTTCGTTAGAAACTACGGTTGGCTAGTGCTGTTAGCCATTATTTTAATTACCATAGGTTCGAGGGTAGCGTTGCGAAACGAAGATGTTCGTGAAAAATTTGATGCCGCTTGGCTCAACATTCCTTTGATTGGAAAATTAGCGCGCGGGTACAACGCAGCGCGTTTTGCCAGCACATTGGCCATGCTTGCCACGGCTGGCGTACCCATCTTAAAAAGCTTGCAAGCAGCAGCCATGACCTTGAACAATCGCGCCATGCGCAATGATGCGTTAGATGCCTTGGTGATGGTGCGTGAGGGCGCACCTTTAGCGTCAGCTATTGGACAAAAGAAACGTTTTCCAGGCATAGTGAGCATGTTTGCACGCCTAGGAGAGCAAACGGGTCAATTGCCGCTGATGCTTTCTCGCGCTGCCAAACAATTAAGTGCTGAAGTGCAACGCCGAGCCCTGCATCTGGCTACCCTGCTTGAGCCTATGTTGATTGTGACCATGGGCTTGGTTGTGATGTTGATTGTGCTTGCTGTATTGCTGCCAATCATCCAGTTGAATCAATTGGTGAAATAATCACATAAATGGTTTCAATTTTTAATACTTTAAAGTTAATTTCTACATGACCTACCAAAATATCATCGTCAATACCCAGGCCCGTGTTGGCATCATCACGCTCAATCGTCCTAAACAGCTCAATGCCCTGAATGGCGAGTTGATGGACGAGCTGGGTGCTGCACTCAAAGCATTTGATGCAGACAATGCTATTGGCTGCATGATCATTACCGGCAGCGAAAAAGCATTTGCTGCTGGCGCTGACATTGGTGCGATGGCGAGCTACACCTTTGCTGATGTTTACAAAGGCGATTACATCACCCGCAATTGGGAGCATATTCGAAGTATCCGCAAACCCGTCATTGCTGCGGTTAGTGGGTTTGCATTAGGTGGTGGTTGTGAATTGGCCATGATGTGCGATTTCATCATTGCAGCTGACAATGCCAAGTTTGGCCAGCCAGAAATCAAACTCGGTGTGATTCCAGGTGCGGGCGGTACCCAACGCCTGCCGCGTGCCATTGGCAAAGCAAAGGCTATGGACATGGCTTTGACAGGCCGCATGATGGATGCTGTTGAAGCTGAGCGTGCTGGTCTTGTCAGCCGCGTCGTGCCTTTAGACAAGTTGATGGGAGAAGCCTTGGGCGCAGCCTTGATGATTTGCGAGTTTTCTCACATCGCGTTGATAGCCGCCAAAGAGTCTGTCAATCGCGCATTTGAAGGCGGCTTGGCCGATGGCATCATGTTCGAGCGGCGCTTGTTCCATGCTCTTTTTGCGACCAACGATCAAAAAGAAGGCATGGATGCATTTGTGAATAAGCGCAAAGCTAATTTCACACATTCGTAAATTGCCGTGGAAACCATTCGCGTCGCGACTTGGAATATACACAAAGGTGTCAATGGCCTAGGTCCAAGCAGGCGTTTAGAAATTCATAACATTGGCTTGGCCATTGACCAATTTGATGCAGATATCATTTGCTTACAAGAGGTGAGGAAACACCATCGTGGTGAGGCACAAAGATTTGCACACTGGCCAGCACTTGAACAAGCAGATTTTTTAGCGCCGCTTGGTTATACGCCTATTTATCAAACAAACGCCATCACCAAGCATGGTGAACATGGCAACGCTCTATTGACGCGTTGGCCCGTCATTAAGCATCAACATGAGGACATGTCAGACCATAGGTTTGAGCAACGTGGTTTGCTGCATGTCGAAGTTTTGATACACGACCTGCCGATTCATGTCGTTGTTGTCCATTTAGGTTTGATCAAGTCCAGCAGACGTCGCCAAGTTGCACAACTTTGTACTTTCATACAACGTGAAATTCCCAAAAATGCACCGTTGTTGGTTGCAGGCGATTTCAATGATTGGGGAACGGCCTGCGAAGCAGTTTTAAAATCTGAACAACTCAACGCTTTCAAAACCAACCCAGTCACCGCGAAAAAACTGCGTACTTACCCAGCACGACTACCTCTGGTGCAGTTTGATTACGTGTTTGCGAGGCACCTTAGCGCCACACATGCGACCGTGCCGAACGGCACGCAGTGGGCTCGCATGTCTGATCATCTACCCTTGATCGCAGATTTTTTGACTGAAAATTGATATTTCAGGTATGGAAAATATAACGCCAAGTTTTGAAAAATCTAGAGCGTTGCAATTGCTTGAAGGAAGTATTTCCTTTTTTCCCTCTTTGATTGCAGACATCGACAAGGCACAAAAAAGCGTGCAGATGGAAACTTATATCTTTGATTTAACAGCCAGCGGCGCTGGCGTGGCGCTAGCTTTAGAGAACGCTGCAAAACGCGGTGTAAAAGTTCAAGTCATGATCGATGGGTATGGAACACCTAAGTTGCCCACCGAGTGGAACGATCGTTTCAAAGCGGCTGGTGTGCAAATATTGTTCTATGAACCTATCGTTACTTTAGGTATTTTCTTGCCCAGTCAATGGCGACGTTTGCATCGTAAGTTATGCGTGATTGACGCTGACGTTGCATTTTGTGGTGGTATCAATGTGCTTGATGATTGGCATGACCCCAGCTATGGGGCTTTGACCGCACCACGTTTAGATTTTTGCGTGCGTGTCACTGGAACGCTTGCTAAGGATATTCAATTTGCAACCACTGCTCTTTGGGAGCGTTTATCTCTTGGCAAGCCTTTGAATGCTAGTCGCATCAAAAGCGTCAAAAGCGTGATTGAAAAGCTTCCGCAGGTTTTAAAACACCACCACTGGCACGTTAACAACTCGCATGCAGGGCAAGCACTCACCGCTTTGGTACTGCGTGACAACATCACGAACCGCGGACACATTGAACGCGCCTATCTCAAAGCCATAGGTGATGCACGCAAAGAGATCATCATCGCAAATGCTTATTTCTTGCCAGGTGCAAAACTGCGGCGGGCGTTGATATTGGCAGCCAAACGCGGCGTAAAAGTGCAGTTGCTTTTGCAAGGCAAATACGAATACTTCATGCAATACCATGCTGCCAGACCGGTGTATGGCGCACTACTGGCGGCAGGCATAGAGATTTACGAGTACGACAAAAGCTATTTGCATGCCAAAGTGGCGGTTATCGACAGCGTGTGGGCAACCGTTGGCTCTTCCAACCTTGATCCACTGAGCTTGCTGCTCGCGCGTGAAGCCAACATCGTGATGCAAGACGCAGACTTTGCACAAAACTTGCGCCAACGTCTGCTGCTCGCCATGGCAAATGAGGGCAAACGTGTTGATGCCACACAAATGGCAAATCGGCCTTGGGTTCAACGCTTCAACGAGATGCTTGCATTTGCGATCATGCGAACCGGCTTGTGGTTGTTTGGAAAACGCTATTGATATTGAAATATTTACAATTAATCAAGACTTTTGCTATATTTTTTATAGCTAATAAGGCAAATTTTACGCTGGCTATAGCATCAAATGCATGGCAAGGAATCGTGACTCACGTCACCGATGGCGACACCTTTCGGATTCATCCTTTTGGCTCGAATGGCAAATCTGACTCAGTAAGGATAAGGATAGACGGTATCGATGCCCCTGATACATCCAAGTTTTTCATTAATGGACATATGAATTAGCTGTTAGATCAAGGAGTTATTCATTTTTTCTCTGTCCATCGCAATGGAAAAATGATGGACACAATTCTAAATAGTTGTCCATTTTTTTGAGAACATTATGCTTCTTTTCCTCATATTAACACTGGCAATGGCCAGCGCGCATGCCGTTCCAGTGATCGGAATACAAGACGGCGATACTTTGACGGTTCTATACGAACGGCGCCCGATCAGGATACGCTTAGCTTTCGTCGATTCACCAGAAAAGCTGCAAAGCTTCGGCGAGCGGGCGAAGCAGTCGCTCTCCGACCTGTGCTTCCGCAAGGATGCTTTATTGAAGGTTATTAGCACCGATAAGTATGGTCGCGCGGTGGCGCTTGTATCGTGCGCGGGTGTCAATGTCAACCGGGCCCAGGTGGAACGCGGTCTGGCGTGGGTCCACACGAAATACAACCAGGATCCTAGTCTACTGGCTTTGCAGGTGATGGCCGCCGCCAAGCGTCGCGGGCTTTGGGCGGAGTCACACCCGATCCCGCCATGGACCTTTAGACGTACTGACCGCTGACCGACCACTATTCGAAGTGGATCA
This sequence comes from Polaromonas sp., assembly GCA_043780435.1. Lineage (GTDB taxonomy): Bacteria > Pseudomonadota > Gammaproteobacteria > Burkholderiales > Burkholderiaceae_C > Aalborgiella. Next base: position 6,722 of record JAYWCQ010000029.1, on the reverse strand, counting down.
CGCATGGCCGCAAACAACTGTTGCTTTGAGTTGGAATTGACCCTTTTTCACGGACACCTTATTGTTTATGAAAGAACTTGATCAGTACGACGTTGAAGCCCTAGCTTTTGAGGAATAAAAAAAACCTGTACTCTTACAACAGTTAGTGCACTAGCTTGCAGGCGACAAATAAACTCTTCTAGAGTTATGTCCGCCCTGAGACAACAAAAGCAGTCGTTCAACTGACTTTTCCGATGGTCCGCTATCGTGCCCATTGCAGACGCACTTGGATATGTCGGCAGCAGACCCTAAGCGGGTGCTCACCACCGGCAGCTTTCTGGTTCTCCAGCGCAACCCCAAGCAGAAGCCATTCGTGGTGTTCGGCAACGTGCCCATTGCCGACATTGGCACCTGTTCGTTCAAGACCGCATTTGGGTGTGAATTGGATTCGTGAATCGAATGTGCTCAGATTGAGATTGATAACCGCATCACCCAATTATTTGTGAAAAGTAGACTCAAATCTGTTCGGCAAGCCGAATCTCATCACGAAGGTCGTTTGCAAAGGCATCTGCCAGCAACAATCTGGCCGAGCCAACAGGGAAAATCAACGCGTAACGCGACGACAGTGCCTCCTTTACCGGCAATACGACTAATTCGGCGGGCCACCCATCGGCAACAAATCCTCACCGTCTCGTCAATCAAAGCCCGCAACCAGTTGTTGACCAAAACAATTGGCTCAGAGTCTTGTCTGATTGGCTGTATTGGATTTCAGAACGTCGTTGATGAAGGTTTCGGCACATCCCAGCAACGACTGCTTGGCTTGGGCCAGATCCAGATCGCAGATGTCCTTGAGAACGATCAGCGACTCAATACCAAATAGCAACGACAGGTTCTGCAAAAGCTTGTCGTATTCACGACTACTGATCTGATTCGCCAACGGCGCGATTGCTCGTTTGAGGATATCAATACGGAGTCCTCGGTTGTGTTGTTTTCCATCAACCAGTCGGGCCGGGTGTTGCAGTGCATGGTTGGGAAGTAGCGTCAGTTGCAACACCGCGCGGAACAAAGTTTCATGAAGTTTGAAGTCCTCAAAAAGCAGGTCGTATGCTTCTCGAAGGCGTTGCATGGGGGTGTCAGCCAACGGTTGCCACTCGATCAGGTTGTTCAGTGAATGTGTCATCAGCGCGTGAACCAAGTCGGCCTGGCTAGGGAAATAACGGTAGACCGTCGCCCTGGAAGCCTCTGCAGCATGCGCCAGATCGTTCAGAGAAGGCAAATGTCCGCGCTCGCTCATATTGAGGGCGTGATTCAACAGCAGTTTGTAGGTACGTGCGCTCGCGCCGGAGTATTTTTTTCTGTCCATATGTAGTTCAGTGGAGCAGTTGAGAGAAGATTCTCATTTGTTTGGTGTCCCTTGTCACTTTTAAGACTCAAGTCTATAAATGAGATTATATCCAGTGTCAATGGGATTAACACTGGTTGCAGTTAGTTAAAATGGTACTATAGTCTCATAAAGAAACATCAGTACAGTATGAAACTCCTCCTCCTTACACTTCTAAACGGGCTCACTCTGGCGGGCTTGTACTTTTTGCTTGCCAGTGGCTTCACCCTGATTTTCGGGCTTATGCGGTACGTGAATATGGCGCATGGCTCGATTTTGTTACTGGCGGCTTACGTTGGCTACTTCATTCAAGACGTCACGGGCCAATTGTGGCTGGCCGTGAGCGTGGGCATGTCGGCTGCGGCCCTTCTGGGTGGGCTTCTGGAGTTGGTGGTCTTCCGAAAGATGAGTGGGGACGAAATGCGTCAAACGCTGGTGACGATTGGTTTGTCCATTGTCGTGGCAGATTTGATGCTTTGGTGCTTTGGTGCACAGACGTATCAGATGGCGTTGCCTTCTTGGCTGGACGTGCCTTTGGCCGTGCCGGTGATCAATCGGTATCCCTTGGTCCGCTTGCTTGTGATGGCTGTTGCGGTGTTGGTGGGTATTGGTTTGTGGGCCATGCTGCGATGGTCTCGTCTGGGTCTGATGATCCGTGCGGGTGTTGATGACAAGCAGATGCTGTCTTCGACGGGGATATCGGCAAATCACCTGTTTGTGGGCGTTTTTGCGTTGGGTGCAGGATTGGCGGGCCTGGCTGGAGTCATGTCGGGTGCCATGTTTTCAATTGCGCCAGGTGAAGATGTGCGCTACCTGCTTGGCTCGTTGATGGTCGTCATTGTGGGAGGAATGGGCAGTATTGGCGGGGCGGCGTTGGGAGCGCTATTCATTGGGGTGACCGAGCAGCTAGGGATTGTGTATTCGCCCACCTACGGTTCGAGCTATATGTTTGTGGTGATGGCGTTGGTTTTGGCGTTCAAGCCGCGCGGGCTGTTTGGAGCGGCAGTATGAAAAGTAAATTCAAAATGAATAGCAGTGTCGTTCGAGCGCTGGTTTTGCTGGTCTTCTTGTTCAGTTTGCCGTTGTGGGGTTCTGCGTTTGTGGTCACTCAGCTGGGTGCGCAAACCTTGGCCCTTGGAACGGTGGCGCTGTCACTGTCGTTCTTGGCTGGTCAATTGGGTATGGTGAGCCTGCTTCAAATGAGCTTGGCGGGCGTCGCTGCGTATGCCGTGGCCATGTCGGGCCAGGCGGCCGATGGCTTGGGTTGGGGCTGGCCACTTTGGGTCAGCATTCTGTTTGCGCTGAGCGTGACTGTTCTGGCTTCGTTGCTGGTGGGTGCATTGTCTGCGCGCACGGAGGGCGTGTACACCATCATGATCACGTTGGCCATAGGAATTGCATTCGCCAATCTGGCTCGCCAAAACTATGTCTTGTTCAATGGCTTTAATGGTTTCACGGGTGTGCAGGTGCCGACGCTGCTTCCTGCCTCGTGGGGCAGGGCAGGCAATCTTTACACCATATGTCTTTTGTTGGCTGCGGGGGCCGGACTGTTCGTGTTTTGGGTGAGTCGTACCACTTTGGGCATGGCATTCAACGGTGTGCGCGACAACCCAAGGCGCATGCAGTCCATGGGGTATTCGGTGCTGGGTCTGCGCGTCGTGGCCTTTGGGATTTCGGGCGTCGTTGCGGCCTTGGGTGGAATTGCTATGGTTTGGTATGACCAAATCATCACGCCGGGGCGCATACAGGTTTCCGCGATGGTGGACTTGCTCATCATGTGTGTGATGGGCGGGATACGCCAGCCCCTAGGGCCATTTATCGGTGCGTTGGCTTATATCTTGTTGCGAACGTTTGCGACCGATTTTGTAGGGCCTGAAAGATTCAATCTGTTGATCGGGTCGGTATTCATCGTGGTGGTGATGTTTTCCGACGATGGACTAACAGGGTGGGTAAAGCGTGCGCGTAAGCGTGAAATTCAAAGTGAAAACAATACAAAGGACTGATGACATGAAAGCATTTCGACGGACGGTGGCATTAGCCGCTATGGCAGCGTTCCTGCCTATGAGTGTGATGGCGCAAGAAAGTATTCGCATCGGAGCAGTGAGTATTTTGGAGGGTGCATTCGCTGGCCCTGGCGGTGATGCCTTGCGTGGTGTGGAACTCGCAATCAAGGAAGCTGGTGGCAGCGTTGCAGGGAAGAAAATTGAGCTTATTAAGGGTTCCAGTTCTGGTACACCGGACTCGGGCGTGGCAGCAGCGCGCAAGTTGGTGGAGCAGAACAAGGTTCAAGCTCTGATCGGGCCTTTGAGCGGGTCGCAAGGCATAGCAATCAAAGAGTACGCCAAGAATCATCCCGGTGTAATCTTTGTCAACGGTTCGTCTGCGGCACAGGAAACAACACTCAAAGACCCGGCTGCCAATTTCTTTCGTTTTTCTTCGGATGGAGCACAGTGGCAGGTGGGGCTTGGTGAATATGCGATCAAGACCAAGGGCTACAAGCGCGTCGTGACGATTGCTGAAGATTATTCGTTTCCTTATTCGCAGATCTCGGGTTTTATGAACGGTTATTGTGCGGCCGGTGGCAAGGTACTCGACAAGCTGTGGGTGCCGATTGGCAACAAGGACTACTCCTCCGTGATCGCGCGAATTCCTGACAACGTGGATGCCGTTTACGTTGCCTTGGGCGGCGCAGATGCCGTGAATTTTTTGAATCAGTACGAGCAAGCGGGAGGTGACAAGCCTTTGATCGCAGGAACCGTAACGGTCGACACTTCGGTTCTCAGCTACAAAGGAAAAAAGCCTGACTATATTGTGGGCACAATTTCTGCGGGACCGATCGCTGACCGCAACGAAACCGCCGAGTGGAAGCGCTTTGTGGCGAGCTACAAGGCTGCCTATCCGGACGGATTCCCAACGCCAAGCGTTTTTGCCACGCTGTATTACATCAATACAAAGGCCCTTCTCCAGGGACTGACCCAAACCAATGGTGATTTCAGCAAGTTGGCCGCCGTTTTGTCCACCATGAAAGTGGACTCGCCTTTGGGCGCGGTGCGTATTGACCAAAATCGCAATGCGATTGCCAACAACTTCATTACAGAAGTGGCCAAAGACAGCTCTGGGCAGCTCTACAACAAGGTGGTCCGCACCGTGAGCAACGTGGGTCAGGATCTGGGTTTGTCCAAGGAGCAATTTGCTAAGACAGGCATTGGCTCACGCGACAACCCGCCGCTGTGTAATTAGTAACAGACTATTGAAGAGATTCCTTATGCGGATGGATCTGGATCAGATCCGTCCGCCAGGGCACAAACAAATGCCAATTCAAAAAATCAAGAATGAACGCCCTGTAGTGCTGAAGACGCACGGGCTTACGAAGTCGTACGGTGCCGTTACTGCGGTAAAGGATATCGATCTCAGTGTGCAGGTTGGAGAACGGCTCGTCATATTGGGGCCCAATGGGGCCGGGAAAAGCTCATTGCTCAATATCCTCGCAGGAGAGGTTTCGCCCAGTAGCGGCAGTGTGGAGATTTTCGGAAAAGAGGCGGCGAACATATCTATCTCTTCAAGAGTGAAAATGGGTGTGCGTCGGACGTTCCAGCACTCGCAATTGTTGGCTCTTATGACGGTGGAGCAGCATCTGGCGCTGGCAATACAAGCCTATGCGCAGCAGCATTGGAGCTTGCGTGCGGCGCTCAGTTCGGAGCGGCGTGAGGCCGCGCATCAATTGGCACACCGCTGTCGCATCGAAGGCCTTTTGCACAAGCAGGCCAACGAGCTGTCTCACGGTGAACGGCGTCAGCTTGAGCTGGCGATGTGTATGGGGGGGGCAGCGCGCATGTTGTTGCTGGATGAGCCTGCGGCTGGTCTGTCGCCTTCTGAACGCGTTTGGTTAAAGGAATGGATCTTGGCCTTAGATCGTGAAGTCACAGTACTACTGATAGAGCATGACATGGACGTGGCGCTGACTGTAGCGGACCGGGTCGTTGTGATGCAAAACGGTGTAGTGGCGTTCCGCGGCGACGTCAACGAAGTCACGGGAAATGCGTATGTTCAGGAAATATACCTAGGCTCGCATGTTCAAAACAACCAGGAGGTGATCGCGTGAGCGCTACAAAGATGGAAATCACCCCTCCGGATCTACTTCTCGAAAATGTCCATGTCCATTTGGGAGGGGCGCATGTGCTGCAAGGGATCGATATACAACTCGACTCTGATCATGTGGTAATCGTGGGTCGCAACGGCATGGGTAAATCCACGTTGTGTAACGCGATCGCTAGGCATGTGCGCGCCACGGGCTCTATCAAACTTGGGGGGGTCGAACTGCTTGAACGAGACATGCACGAATATTGCAGAGGTGGCATTGGTTATGTCCCGCAGGGTCGGCGAATGTGGCCGTCTTTGACCGTGGATGAAACCTTGCGATTAGTTGGGCAAACGTCCAAGCTCTGGCGCGTTTCCGATGTCTATGCTCTGTTCCCCCGACTGGCAGAGCGCCGCTCGAATGGCAGTACACAACTGTCTGGTGGCGAGCAACAGATGTTGGCGATTGGTAGAGCGTTGCTGTTGGACCCTAAAGTGCTATTGCTGGACGAACCAAGCGAAGGCCTGGCGCCGATCATTGTGGATCAGTTGGCTGGTCTGTTGAAAGATTTGCCAAAAAAATTTGGTATCCGGGTTTTCCTGATCGAACAGAACCTGAGCCTGGCCACGCGTGTTGCCGAGAAATTGCATGTCATGGTGAACGGTCGCGTCGAGGCTGTGGTGGACAGCAAAGAGCTGCTTTCGAACCGCGAATTGCAAAGCACGCTATTGGGCGTTTCTTGATGGAGCTATTGGCATGAATTTGTTGAACAAATCGGTTTGGGTTGTCGGTACTTTCGACACAAAGTTGGCAGAGTTGAATTACATCGCGCAATGCTTGAGAAAGCAGGGCGTTACTTGCCGCACGGTGGACGTGTCCACGTCGCAGTCAGACCTCCGTGGTGCTGACGTGGATGCAGCGACAGTCGCTGCGTATCATCCTCGGGGCGCTTCTGCGGTATACACGGGTGAGCGCGGCAGCGCAGTCACTGCGATGGCGCATGCGCTGCGTGCCTATGTATTGGCACATCAGCACGAACTAGCGGGGGTGATGGGCGCGGGTGGCAGCGGTGCGGCGGCTTTGATCAGTCCCGCGCTGCAAGCCATAGCAATAGGTATTCCCAAATTATTGGTAACAACCATGGCGTCAGGGGATGTCAGGCCTTACGTCGGGGCCAGCGACATATTCATGCTTTACCCGGTGACCGACGTTTCCGGCATCAATTCGATTTCAGCAACTGTTCTGGCCAATGCTGCTCATGCGATGGCTGGCATGACCAAGTTT
>JAYWCQ010000028.1:0-4966 GCA_043780435.1 Polaromonas sp. | reverse complement strand
ACAAAGATCGAAACATAGACTACCAATATACTCTGTACATCACATAAAAGTGCTTAGTTAGCTGATTAGGTATTAAATTTACGCCATGTCCACACAGCGCCCACCCACCATCTCGCCCAATGCCGTCGCACATTGGCAGCGCATTGCACCTGCCGCTACACCTTGGCTGCACGAAGAAGTGGCCAGCCGCATGGTGGATCGGTTGCAATGGATCAATTTGCAACCTAAAGCATGGACGCACTGGGGAGCTGTGCGTGGTGGACAGCAGGCTCATCTTGCATTGCTTGAAAAATACCCAAAAGCAGAGTGTTTTTTGCCATTAGCCGGTGAATTAATTGCTGATGTCGCTATTAAAAATATAGCAAAAAGTGCAACTAAAGAGAGCAAGTGGAATTTATCCAACTTGTTTAAAAGCAAAGACAAGATCAATGACGCTTTGCCTGCCGATGGTGCGGTTGATATGCTGTGGGCGAATATGCATTTGCACAACGCACTTGACCCACAAATCTTGATTGCACAATGGCACAAAGCTTTGGCGACGGACGGATTTTTGATGTTCTCGTGTCTAGGGCCAGACACTTTGCGCGAATTGCGTGGCATGTACGAACAACTGGGTTGGCCACTGCCTAGCCACCAATTTACCGATATGCACGACTGGGGCGACATGCTGGTGCAAGCCGGCTTTGCCGAGCCGGTGATGGACATGGAACGGATTGTGCTGACCTACGAGACACCGCAAAAATTGCTGCAAGATTTGCGAGAATTAGGGCGAAATTTACATCCAGACCGCTTTCCGTCATTGCGTGGCAAGGCATGGAAAGCGAAGCTGGAAGCCGCTTTGGTCGAGAGCTTGGCAGATACTCAGGAAGGCGGACGCTTAAAACTGACCTTTGAAGTGATTTATGGTCATGCTATGAAGCCGAAACCGCGCGTCAAACTCAGTGAACATAGCGCGGTGTCGCTGCAGGATATGCGGGAGATGTTGCAGGGTAGCCGAGGACGCTAGTCTATTTTGTTTAAACAAGAAAAAAAGCCTGAAAGTCTTTCGGCTCGCAGGCTTTTTGCTTTAACGCCCACCTAGATGGGACGTTAAACAAGTCATTTACTTGGCGCGAACGGTGCGTGCCTTGGCCATATCACGTGGCACAAACACTTTACCGCCATTGCCTGGTTTTGCAGCTGGCTTAGCAAACGTTGGCTTGGTGAAGCCAGGCTTAGCGAAAGCTGGTTTACGGTCAGCAAAGTCACCACGCGGGGCGAAATCATTGCGCTCACCGCGAGGTGCGAAATCACCACGTGGAGCAAACTCTTTGCGAGGTGCAAAGTCGCCGCGAGGCGCTGAGTCACCACGTGGGGCAAAATCTTTACGTGGCGCGAAGTCACCGCGAGGTGCGAAATCACCACGCGGAGGGAAACCACCGCCGCTGCTGTTGCGGTCGTTGAAGCCACCTTTGCGAACGTAGCTGTCTGGAGCACGTGCGTTGTCAGAAGGGCGACCTGCGAAGCGATCACCGAAACGGTCGCCTTGCGGAGCACCGAAACCACCACCTTGAGGCGCGCGGTCAGCAAAACCACCACGATCACCACCAAAGTTGCCGCCACGGTCGCCACCGAAGCCACCACGGCTAGGGGCAAACTTACGGTCACGGCCAGAGCCGCCACCATTGCCACCACCAAAACCACCACGATCTGGGCCGCCGAAGTTACCAGGGCGTGACTCAGGGAAGCGTTGTTTTGGCTCTAAGCCAGGAATCACTTCTGCTTTGAAAGGGGTACGTGTGAACTGCTCAATGTCCATGATGCGGCGACGGTCGCGGATTTCAGCAAAGCTGACAGCGATACCGTCACGGCCAGCACGACCCGTACGACCAATGCGATGGGTGTAATCTTCCGCTTTCATCGGTAAGCCAAAGTTAAACACGTGGCTGATAGATGGCACGTCAATACCGCGTGCTGCCACGTCGGTTGCGACCAAAATTTGGACTTGGCCTTCGCGCAAAGCTTGCAAGCGGCGGTTACGGATGCCTTGGTTCAAAGCGCCGTGCAAAGCAACCGCGCTGAAACCTTCTTGTTGCAGGTCGTTTGCCAAACCATCGCACTCGATTTGGGTGCTGGCAAACACGATGGCTTGCTTGATGTTGGTGTCGCGCAACCAGTGGTCGAGCAACTTGCGTTTGTGCTGAGAATTGTCAGCCCAAAACAAAGATTGCTTGATGTTTTGGTGCTTGTCTTGCGGGCTGTCGATGGTGATGCGCTGTGGCTCACGCATCACACGGCCAGCGAGTTGCTGGATACGTGGCGCAAAAGTCGCGCTGAACATCATGGTCTGTTGGCGGCCGCTGGTCAATTGGTTGACTTCTGCGAGGTCGTCCGAGAAGCCCAAATCGAGCATACGGTCGGCTTCGTCAACCACCAAAAACTTGACTTTGTCGAGCTTCAACTGGTGTGAGCGTTGCAGGTCAAGCAAACGACCCGGCGTTGCCACCACCAGGTTGGCGTTTTGCAACTTGGCCAATTGCAACTGGTAAGGCATGCCGCCCACCACGTTGGCAATGCGCAGACCTTTGCAATAGCGCACCAAATCAATCGCGTCGTTGGCAACTTGTTGTGCCAATTCGCGGGTAGGGCAAAGTATCAAAGCGCCTGGCGTTGCTGGTGTGAAATTGCGGAAATTGGTTGGGTCTTTGCGTTTAGCGCGTTTTGGAGGTGCCTCGCCACGGGCTTCAGCCTCAGCGCAAGCGGCTTCAAACTCAGCGCGTTCGGCGGCTGCTTCTTGTTCTTGTTGCTTCAGCAACGTGTGGATCACGGGCAACAAAAAGGCTGCAGTTTTGCCTGAACCTGTTTGGCTGGAAACCATCAAGTCAACAAATTTCTTCAGTGTGCCGTCAACAGCATCCGCTGGCAAAGCCAATGGAATTGTTTTGGTTTGCACAGTGGTGGGTTGTGTGAAACCCATTTCCTTCACAGCTTGAATCAGCTCATCAGCCAAACCCAGTGCGATAAAGCCGTTTGGTAATTTGGCAGCTTCTTCTGCAGCCAATGCTTTAGCCGCAGCTGCTTCATCTGCTACATTTTCAATAGCAGTAGAGGTAGTAAATTCTCCGGCTAAAGCGGTATTTAATGTTAATTCGTTATCGGTTTGAGATTCAAAAGCGTTGGTTGTCGAGTCGATCATAGAGTCAGTCATACATAGCCGCTACCAGTTTCGGTGCGGTTCCATTCAATGGTTAAAAAACATCAACCATCAAACGAAGTACAACGCCTATTTACTCGATTTTCTCTGCAGCCCACATCTAAAGATGTGTGATTGCAGTCGGTAGCGACGCGGTTGGCTTTTTAATTTTTTGTCTGAGGAAAGATTCGAAAATCTATCAAGTCAGATCAAATAGGCCCAAAGTGTGATGCAAGATGTACGATGCCGGAAAAGTGATGCAAATCCATCACTATTTCTGTACAGTCTCGAATTATAGCGTGACTACGGGTTTTTACCTAATGTTATTTTCAAGCAAGAAATAAGTCGTTGATTTCTTGAGATTTTTCACTTTAAAAAATGCTCTCGGTAATGCACCAACTCATCAATCGACTCGTGCACATCCGCCAGTGCTGTGTGTTTTTGTTGCTTTTTGAAGGCTTTGTAGACTTCAGGTCGCCAGCGTTTGGCGAGCTCTTTGAAGGTGCTGACGTCGATGTTGCGGTAATGGAAGAAAGCGTCCAACTTTGGCATGTATTTGACTAAAAACCGGCGGTCTTGACTGATGGTGTTGCCGCACAGGGGGGAGGTGGCTTTGGGGACGTATTTCTTCAAAAATGCCAAAATTTCAGCCTCAGCGTCGGCTTCTGATATGTTGGAAGCCTTGACTTTGTAAATCAAACCGCTTTTGCCATGCGTGCCTTTGTTCCACTTATCCATCTTGTCCAACAGCTCGTCGCTTTGATGGATGACAAGGACGGGGCCCTCGATTCTTGGCTCCAAGTTTGGACCGGTGATGACAACGGCGATTTCGATCACACGCTCGTTGTCAGGGTCTAAACCCGTCATTTCGCAGTCCAACCAGATCAAGTTCTGGTCGTTTTTAGCGAGAAAAACAGTTGGTTTAGTGGTTGAAACTTCAGTTTCTTGCTTGATTTTGGCGGTATTAGGCTTATTTGGCATAAATAGGATTGTCGCCCCTTTTTCATGACCATTCCTATCAATTCATCGGTAAACTCTTAGGCTATGACAAAAGCATCCACATCTATAATTTTTACACTGGTATTTGCAGCGCTCTTGGTCGTTGGCTTGGTGGTCAAATATTGGCTGGCAACACGCCAAATCCGCTACGTGGCGCAGCACCGCAATGCTGTGCCAGCAGCTTTCGCGCAAAACATCACCTTGGCAGCGCACCAAAAAGCGGCTGATTACACGCTGACGAAATCGCGTTTTGGTTTGCTGGAGTTGGCTTTTGGCACGGCGGTTTTGGTTGCTTGGACGCTGTTGGGTGGGCTGGATATGCTGAACACTTGGTTGTTGGGTGTTATTGGCAATACCTACGCTGGCTTGGCGCAGCAGTTGGCGTTGTTCGTCAGTTTTGCGGTGATTGGCAGCATCATCGAACTGCCATTCACGCTGTACCGAACCTTTGTGATTGAAGAGCGTTTCGGCTTTAACAAGATGACGTTCAAGCTGTGGCTTATTGACGGTATCAAATCGAGCTTGATTGGCGCGTTGATCGGTCTGCCACTTGCTGCGCTGATTTTGTGGCTCATGGGCGCGGCGGGTAGCCTGTGGTGGTTGTGGACGTGGTGCGTTTGGATGGGTTTTAACCTGCTGCTGATGGTGCTGTACCCCACGGTGATTGCCCCGATGTTTAACAAATTCAAACCTTTGGAAGACGAAGCCTTAAAAGCCCGAGTAACTGCATTGATGCAGCGTTGCGGCTTTGCGGCCAAAGGCCTGTTTGTGATGGACGGTAGCAAGCGCAGCGGC
>JAYWCQ010000027.1:0-16518 GCA_043780435.1 Polaromonas sp. | reverse complement strand
GCACAATGTCACGCCCCACAAAGAGATGGATGGCCAGACCGACGATGGAAAACGCCAAACGGTGGACGTCATCGTCTGGATCGGTTAAACCCAAATGTTTGCACAACACCAGCACCAAAGCGACTTGCGCGGGGCGAATACCGTTGTCGATTTCTTCCGCCCACAGACCTGTCGGCTCCAGCATTTCACGAAAGTGCAGCCGTGTGCACAGCTGCACCAGGTCGCCCAGTTTCATGGGTTCCACGATTTGCGTCAGCATCAGGCGCAGCGCCTGTTCTAAGCTGACTTCGCCGACGTTGCAGACGATCAAATCGTTGCAGCTGCCCATGGGTTCGGTGTAGGCGGCGCGGTACAGCCCCGCTTTGTCGCCAAAATAGTAGCTGATCGCAGCGATATTGACGCCAGCGGCAGCTGCTAATTCACGGGTGGAGGTGTTGGCGAAGCCTTTTTCGGCGAACAAACGCAGCGCCGCGTGCAGCAAGCGCGCCCGGGCTTCCACGCCGTCGGAACGCGTCGCGCGCGCGCTGGTAGCGCTGGTTTTGGCCTCGGATAATGCAGTTTCAATCATGGCCGAATTACAACATAAATCAAACGTTTGATTTAAGTGCCCGACCAAACATTAGGGTAATTACTATGCTAACGGTTTTCAGGCGACGTTGTAACCCTCTTGCGCCATCACTTTCGCCAAGGCTTCGCGGGGCTGCTGAGACTGTACTTGCACCTTGTTTTGAGCCCGATCAATGGCGACTTCAGCCGCAGGATCGAGCTGCTTGATCGCGCGTGTGACGGCTTTTTCGCAGTGGTCACAGGTCATGCCGGTGACTTCAAAAATTTGTTCAAAGCTTTGGTTCATGGTGTTTTACGCTCCTTTGTTGATGTAGATTAACTTGTAAATGCCTAAATTGCTACAAGCTGCATCTTTACAAGCCTACGATGCAAACATGACTGCCACTTTAAATCCCGCTCTTGACGCCGAAGTTGACATCGGTATTAGCGGCATGACCTGTGCGTCTTGCGTCTCGCGGGTGGAAAAAGCGCTGAGTAAAGTGCCTGGTGTTTCGACCGCCACGGTGAATTTAGCCACCGAAACTGCCCGCATCCACTTCGCACCCGCCGAGCACATGGAAGCCAAACTGCGCCGCGCCGTGCGTGATGCGGGCTACGAGCCTGTAGCGGCGAACGCGGCGATTGATGCGCCCGATGCCTCGCCCTGGGCGGGTTTTATGCCGATAGCCATCGGCTTGGCGCTGTCGGCACCGTTGGCGCTGCCGATGGTGGGTGACTTGTTTGGCAAACACTGGATGCTGCCGGCCTGGGTGCAATTTGTCTTGGCCACGCCGGTGCAGTTCATCTTGGGTGCGCGTTTTTACCAAGCGGCTTGGGGGGCGGTCAAAGCGCTGACGGGGAATATGGATTTGCTGGTCGCGATTGGCACGACGGCGGGTTGGCTGCTGTCGATGTGGCTCTGGCTCACGGCCGAGCCAGACACCATGGTGCACTTGTATTTTGAAGGCTCCGCCATCGTCATCACGCTGGTGTTGCTGGGCAAATGGCTGGAAACACGCGTCAAGCGACAAACCACATCCGCCATTCGGGCGCTGCATGCGCTGAAACCAGAGATTGCGCATTTGATGGGGTTGGATGGCGAAGTGGACGTGCCTGTCGCCGAAGTACTGGTGGGCGACAAACTGGTGGTGCGCCCGGGTGAGCGTTTGCCGGTGGACGGCGTGCTGCTGGAAGGGCACTCGCAAGTGGATGAGTCCATGCTGACGGGTGAATCTGTGCCCGTACGCATAGAGCCTAACGCCAAGTTAACCGGCGGCTCCATCAATGGCGATGGCCGCTTGGTGATGCAGGTCAAAGCCGTGGGCAGCGAGACGGTGCTGTCGCACATCATCCGACTGGTGGAAGATGCACAGGCGGCAAAAGCGCCGATTCAGCGGCTGGTGGACCAGGTCAGCGCTGTGTTTGTACCTGTGGTTTTGGGCATCGCTTTGGTCACGCTTTTAGGCTGGTACTTCACGGGGCATTCGTTTGAGTTGGCGGTCATTCGCGCCGTCGCCGTGCTGATCATCGCCTGCCCTTGCGCGCTGGGACTGGCCACGCCCACCGCCATCATGGCTGGCACGGGAGTGGCGGCAAAATACGGCATGCTGATCAAAGATGCGCAAGCGCTGGAGCTGGCGCACAAGGTGGACGTGATCGCTTTTGACAAAACCGGCACGCTGACGATGGGCAAACCGCGCTTGACCGCATTCGTCTTAGCCGATGCATCCGCTGATGAAGAACAACTTTTACGCGAAGCCGCCAGTTTGCAAAGCGGCAGCGAGCACCCGCTGGCGCGCGCTGTGGTTGACTCTGCAAAAGCCCGCAATTTACCCGTCCCCAGCCCCGACAACGTGCGCGCGGTGCCTGGCCGTGGCAGCGAGGGCGCAGTCGGTGTGAACAGCTACCTGATCGGCAGCCTGCGCTGGATGCAAGAGCTAAAAATTGACTTGGGTGCTTTGACTGATAAAGCTACAGATTTGCAACTACAAGGCGCCACTGTCTCCGCCATGGCACAGCGCACCCCCGCTGGATTAACCCTGAAAGCCCTGATGGCCTTTGGCGATGAACCCAAACCGGGCGCGAAAGAAGCCTTGGCACTGCTGCGGCAACGCGGCATCAAAACCATCATGGTGTCGGGCGACAACCGTGGCGCTGCCGAGGCCATGGCACGGCGACTGGGTTTGCGACCTGAAGAGGGCGAGGTCATGTCTGAAGTGCTGCCGGCTGACAAAGCAGCGTTGATTGCCAAGCTCAAAGAAGGGAATCATGCAATTTCCCGACGAGCCGCCTCTAGGGAAATTAGCCCCCTCGGGGGGCAGCGCAGTACGCGTAGCGACAAGCGTGGGGGTCATGTGGTGGCTATGGTCGGCGACGGCGTGAACGACGCGCCCGCGCTGGCCGCCGCCGACGTGGGCATGGCCATGTCCAACGGCACCGACGTGGCGATGCATGCCGCCGGCATCACCCTGATGCGCGGTGACCCCGCTTTGGTGGCGGCAGCGCTGGATATTTCTGACCGCACCGTCGCCAAAATCCGGCAAAACCTGTTTTGGGCTTTCGCCTACAACGTGGCGGGCATTCCGTTGGCGGCGTTTGGGTTTTTAAACCCTGTCGTCGCTGGCGCGGCGATGGCGTTGAGCTCGGTCAGCGTGATGAGCAATGCCTTGCTGCTGAAACGCTGGAAACCCATCACACCCGACAAATTGTGAAATAACGAAAAACTTGTAAAGTTTGATTTTTTATCAAGGCTGCAAACGAAAGTTGGCCTAAAGTT
Organism: Polaromonas sp.; assembly: GCA_043780435.1. Classification (GTDB taxonomy): domain Bacteria; phylum Pseudomonadota; class Gammaproteobacteria; order Burkholderiales; family Burkholderiaceae_C; genus Aalborgiella. The sequence continues at coordinate 13,196 of JAYWCQ010000027.1, read as the reverse complement.
AAGTGTAATCAACTATGCAGGAGTGAATTATGAAACAGCTTACTATGATGGGTATCTCGACACTTATGGCAGCATCTCTGGCTGGATGCGTCGTGCCAGCAACGCAAGAACAAAGCGGCATGCTGGTGGGCGGGCTCGTGGGCGGCGCTGTCGGCTCACAATTCGGACGCGGCGATGGCCGCACCGCAGCCACCATCATCGGTGCCCTGGTTGGCGCGTCCATAGGCGGCAGCATTGGCCGCTCTATGGACGACAACGACCGCATGCGAATTGCGCAAGCGCTTGAATCGCAACCGCTCAATGCACCCACCCGCTGGGTCAACCCGGACAACCGCAATGTTTACACCGTTGTGCCCATCCGCACCTACAACAGCGGCACTGGTCCTTGCCGTGAATACACCATGGATGCCGTAATTGGTGGCCGCGCAGAACGCGTGGTCGGCACCGCCTGCCGCCAAGCAGATGGTAGCTGGCGCAATATCAACTAGCGGGATATTTCAGCAACGCTTTCGTCGCTTTCGTATTATTTCGTATTAGTTAGCCAGCGCCTCGCCTGCCGCTGGCCTTATCCAACTCCCGCCTGTCTCGCTTGGTCGGCCGGCCATGCTCAAGTGCGGCGGACGGCTCTGGGTTCAAACGCCGCTGTTCGGCTGCCCGCTCTCTGGCCGCGACGCTTTCCGCCGTTTCCGCAAACATTAAAGCCGCCGCCGGCGCACCCCCGCGTTGCCCGCTGATGCCCAAAACCGTCACCGTCCGAACCGTAGCCCCAGAGCGCATGGCCACCACATCGCCCACCTTCACCTCTTTGGCCGGCTTGGCCTCCACGTCGTTGATGCGCACCCGCCCCTTGTCAATCTCATCCCCCGCCAGCGACCGCGTCTTGTAAAACCGCGCCGCCCACAGCCATTTGTCGATGCGAAGTTTGTCCATCTGGTTTGATTCTCGGTTTTTAGGCTTTTCTACCCTCTAAATATGACTCTAGCCGGCGTATTTATTGCCTAACACGCTATTAAATATATAGTAAATTAAGGTGATTTTATAGTCTGTATGATTTCCGCATGCAAAACATCATGATAGACATTGTCCCCATGCTCATTATCTGCGCCGTTGGCCTAGGTGCGGGCGTGCTGGGCGGGGTGATTGGCTTTGGTACCACCATTTTGCTGATGCCGCCCTTGGTGCATTTTTACGGCCCCATGCAAGCCGTGCCCGTGATCGCCCTGGTCGCCATCGTCGCCAACCTCACCCGCGTGGCGCTGTGGTGGCGCAGTGTGGACTGGCGCGTCACCGCCGTTTATGCCGCCACATCGGTGCCAGCGGTCATTTTGGGCGCCAACACCTTGGTGAAGTTCAACCCACGCGTCATTGAACTGATTTTAGGCAGCTTTTTGCTGCTGATGATCCCTACCCGCCGCTGGCTGCGTCGCCAAAACTTCACCTTGCGCTTGCCGCACATGGCGGTGGTGGGCGCGGTGATTGGCTACCTCACCGGTATTGTGGCCTCCACAGGTGCGATCAACACGCCGTTTTTTCTGGCCTACGGCCTGCTGAAAGGCGCGTATATCGGCACCGAAGCCGCCGCCTCCTTGGCCATGTTTTTGGCCAAAGGCGCGACCTTTCACCAGCTAGGCGTGCTGGACAACCGCGCCATCCTGCAAGGCTTGCTGATAGGCGTTTTCGTGCTGGCAGGCTCCACCCTGTCGAAACGGCTGGTGCTGAAACTGCCCGAAGAACGGTTTTTGCAGCTGATGGAAGGTGTGATGCTGGTGTCAGGGCTGTCGATTTTGTGGATGGCTTGGCCTTAAACAAAAACAGCACCCACGGGTGCTGTTTTACGTATTTTAGAGGCAATTTTCACCTATAGCCGGCGTATTTATTACCCAAACCGCTATTAATTACATAGCAATTTAACCCATCGACGAACTCAGGGCGAACGGGTGTTACGCAGTCCCAGCCTTCACCTTCAACCGCCAAGCGTGCAACAGCGGCTCGGTATAACCGCTGGGCTGCTCCAAACCTTTGAAGACCAACTCTGTCGCGGCTTTGTAGGCGGCGCTGGTTTTGAAGTTGTTGGCCATGTTTTTGTAGAGCGGGTCGCCGGCGTTTTGGCCATCAACCACGGCGGCCATGCGCTCAAAGGTGGCGTTGACTTGTGCGGTGTTGGTGATACCGTGCAAGAGCCAGTTGGCGATGTGCTGGCTGCTGATGCGCAGGGTGGCGCGGTCTTCCATGAGGCCGATGTTGTGGATGTCTGGCACTTTGGAGCAGCCGACGCCTTGGTCGATCCAGCGCACGACGTAGCCCAAAATGCCCTGCACGTTGTTGTCCAGTTCCTGCTGGATCTCGGCCTCGGTCCAGAACGGCACCAGCGCGGTCGGGATCTGCAAGATCGCGTCCAGCAGATTCTCTTCCATCACCTTTGATTTTCCAGTGTGAACGAAGATGTCCATGCTCTTTTGCAAGGCGGCCACGTCGACCTGATGGTAGTGCAGGGCGTGCAGCGTGGCGGCGGTGGGGGAGGGCACCCAGGCGGTGTTGGCACCAGCTTGCGGGTGCGCAATCTTTTGCTTCATCATTTCCGCCATCAGGTCCGGCATGGCCCACATGCCTTTGCCGATCTGGGCCCGGCCGCGCAGACCACAGGCCAGGCCGATCTGGACATTGCTCAGCTCATAGGCACGCAGCCAGTTGGTGTTTTTCATCAGCGGCTTGCGGATCATCGCCCCGGAATACATGGCGGTGTGAATTTCATCGCCGGTGCGGTCCAGGAAGCCGGTGTTGATGAAGGCCACGCGGTGCTTGGCGGCTTCAATGCAGGCGGCCAGGTTCACGCTGGTGCGGCGCTCTTCGTCCATGATGCCCAGCTTGACCGTGTTTTCCGGCAGGCCGAGCATCGCTTCGACGCGGCCGAAGAGTTCGGTCGCAAAGGCCACTTCGGCCGGGCCGTGCATCTTGGGCTTGACGATGTAGATCGAGCCGGTGCGCGAGTTGCGCAGGGGCTGGCCTTTGGCGGGCCTGAGGTCATGCAGGGCGATGGCGACGCTGACGACCGCATCCAGGATGCCTTCGTGGATCTCGGAGCCATCGCCATACAAGATGGCCGGGTTGGTCATCAGGTGCCCCACGTTGCGCAGGAACAGCAGCGAGCGGCCGTGCAGCCGGACTTCGTCACCGGTCGGGCCGGTGTAGATGCGGTCGGCGTTGAGGCGACGGGTGAAGGTCTTGCCACCCTTGGCGACTTCTTCGGTCAGCGTGCCCTGGAGAATGCCCAGCCAGTTTTTATAGCCGATGATCTTGTCTTCGGCGTCCACGGCCGCGACCGAGTCTTCCAGATCCAGAATGGTGGTCAGCGCGGCTTCGACGATCAAGTCGCTGACGCCGGCCGCATCGTCCTTGCCAATCTGCGTGCTGCGGTCGATCTGGATGTCGATGTGAATGCCGTTGTTGCGCAGCACAATGGCCGATGGTGCTACCGCGCTCCCCTGGTAGCCGATGAATTTCTCGGGCTGGGCCAGTCCGGTGGTCGTGCCGTCCTTGAGGGTGACGCAGAGTTTGCCATCCTGCACGCTGTAAAGCGTGCTGTCCATATGCAAGCCCTTGGCCAGCGGGGCGGCGCGGTCCAGTACATTGCGTGCATATTCAATCACTTTGGCGCCGCGCACCGGGTTGTAGCCGCCGCGCTTGTCGGCGCCATTGGTCTCGCTGATCATGTCGGTCCCGTACAGGGCGTCGTACAGGGAGCCCCAGCGCGCATTGGCGGCGTTGAGGGCATAACGGGCATTGAGCAGCGGCACCACCAGTTGCGGCCCCGCCAGTTTGGCCAGTTCGTTGTCCACGTTATCAGTATCGCATTGCACGGCACCCGGCGACGGTACCAGATAGCCACTTTCCTTTAGGAAGGTCCGGTACGCCGGCATGTCGCTGATCGGGCCTGGGTTGGCTTTGTGCCAAGAGTCTTGCTCGGTTTGCAGGCGGTCGCGCTCGGCCAGCAGGGCGATGTTTTTAGGCGAGAGATCGGCCACGATGGCGTCGAAACCTTTCCAGAATTTGTCCGTAGACACGCCGGTGCCGGGCAGCACTTGTTCATTGATAAACGTGTGCAAAACGGTGGCGACTTGCAGGTTGTGTACGGGGGTACGGGGCGTTGTTGAGGTGGACATGGGTTTCTCCAAAAAAGATAAAAATACTTTAAAACGATGAAAATAATGACGAAATATGGCTCTAGGCGGCGTATTTATTGTCAAAGTTGCTATTAAATATATAGCAATTCTCATGCAAAAATGCCTACGGCTTGGCACCCATTTTAGGGCTGTGACCACTATATCCAAGCTTTGAGGTTTATCAATAGCGCAAAAGTTGTGTTATTTGTGACTTTTATACGCATAATCAAGCAAGTAGCCTTCCCTAAAGCTTTCGTTTATGGACAAATTCAAAGAAATCGAATCCTTCGTCTCCGTCGTCACGCGCGGCAGCTTGACGGCTGCGGCGCTGGCGGCGGGGGTTGCGCCCGCCATCATGGGCAGGCGGCTGGATGCGCTGGAAGAGCGGCTTGGGGTCAAATTACTCGTACGAACAACGCGAAAACTGACGTTAACCCACGAAGGCAGCGCGTTTTTGGAAGATTGCCAGCGTGTTTTGAGTGATGTGGCGAACATGGAAGCCAGTGTTTCTGCCGGCGGCGTGAAAGCGAGCGGCCACTTACGTATCACCGCACCGGCAGGCTTTGGGCGCAGGCATGTGGCGCCGCTGGTGCCCAAATTTCGCACTTTGCACAGCGATGTGACGCTGTCGCTGAATTTATCGGACCGCGTGATCGACATTGCCGGTGAGGGCTTTGATTGCGCGGTACGGGTGGGCGACATGCCAGATTCCAGCTTGGTCAGTGTGCGGCTGGCGGACAACCGGCGGTTATGCGTGGCGACGCCGGCTTATTTGAAAGCGCACGGTACGCCGTTGCACCCCAGCGAACTGAGCAAGTTTGACTGCTTGACGCTGTCCAGCGACGCGTCGCAAACGCGGGGTTGGGCGTTCAGCATGCCCAACAGCAGTGGGGACAATGATGTTACTTACTTGCGTCCGAACGGCCCGCTGGATTGCTCGGACGGCCAAGTGCTGCACGACTGGTGTTTGGCGGGTTATGGCATTGCTTGGCGCAGTATTTGGGAGGTGGAGGTGGAAATTGCCAGCGGCAAACTGGCGGCATTGTTAGAAGACTTTGCTGCGCCGCCGAATGGGATTTACGCGGTTTTTCCGCAGCGCAAACATATGGCCCTGCGGGTGCGGTTATGGATTGACTTTTTGAAGGACAATTACAGCCAATTGGTTTTTTGATTAACTCAATTAATTAAGCCTATATTTAGTCATTGGGCATATATTCCACCCTAATATTTCACCCATACAACGCAACTGTCTCAGTAATCATTTAAAAAAAGAGAACTCCGTTTTGATAGCTTTAACTTTGATCAGCGCCGCTTTTGCGCTGCTGGCGTCTTTGCTGTTTATCCGCTGGGCGGGCGAGCATGCGAAGGATTATCACGCAGACAAACCGCAGCGCTTCCATGTAGGCGCAGTGCCGCGCTTGGGCGGCTTGGCCATCATGGTGGGGCTGTTTGCGGGTTGGCTGCTGGCTGCCCTGTCTGGCATGCTGGGTATTAATTTGAATGTGCAAAGCAATTGGACGCAGACTTGGCCGTGGTTAGTGCTGACTTTGCCTGCGGTATTGGGTGGCGCGATTGAGGATGTCACCCAACGGCTGTCCGTCTTATATCGGTTGGGCTTAACTGCCATGTCTGCTGCGCTGGCCTGTTATCTGCTGGGTATATCGCTGTCTCGACTGGGTATTCCTGTTATTGACGGTATGTTATCAACCATGCCCTGGTTGGGTATCGCGCTTGCCATATTTGCCATCTGTGGTTTGCCGCATGCTTTTAATATTATTGATGGTTACAACGGATTAGCTGGCACGGTGGCGGCGATGATTTGTTTGGCGATTGCGCATGTATCGCTGCAGCTGGGTGATCGCCAATTGGCGGCTATCGTGGTTTGCTTGGCCGCAGCGACGGCGGGCTTTTTAGTATGGAACTACCCACGGGGCTTGATATTCGCGGGTGATGGTGGCGCTTATTTGTGGGGTGTGGTGATTGCGGTGGCCAGTATTATGCTGGTGCAACGTCACGAAACAGTATCTCCCTGGTTTCCCATGTTGTTGCTGATATACCCGGTGTGGGAAACTTTGTTTTCTATTTACCGCAAAACGGCGCGCGGGGTGTCGCCCGGCGTGGCCGATGCTTTGCATTTCCACCAGTTAATCTACCGCCGCTTGGTGCGGGGTGTGTTTCATGACGATGCTTCGCGCCGCATGCTGATGCGCAATAACCGCACCTCGCCATGGTTATGGAGTTTTACATTATTAACGGTGGCGCCTGCCATATTGTTTTGGGATAACACGGTGATATTGATGGCATTTTGTGCGGTCTTTGTTATCACCTATGTTGTCGCTTATATGATGCTGGTGCGCTTTAAAGTACCCAAATGGCTGCGCGGGAACAACCGCAAATAAGTTAATATTCATGTTTATCGGTATTTGTTGACCATTAATATTGTCATAAAACCATTAATTTACAAAGCGTTGACATGAGTATCTCTTTTTATATTACATTAGCGGTTCTCTGTTCTCTGTTCTCTTTTTTGAATTTCTCTTTTCTAATTACTTTTTTATTAATCACATAGAAAGCATCACTATGAGCAACTTAATTGACCTCCAAAGCCAAATCGAAAAACTGCAAAAACAAGCTGAAGATTTAAAGTCAAAAGAATTCGCCAGCACCGTGGCCGATATTCGCGCCAAAATGCAGGCATTTGGTATTACTGTAAAAGATTTGGGTGGTAAAGTGGGCGCCAAGAGAAGCAAAGCTGGTCGTCCAGCTAAAGTGGGCAAAGTGGCGAAAGTACGTAAATCAAAGGCCACTGGCGTGCCTGTGGCGGCCAAGTTCAAAGGTCCCATGGGTGAGGCTTGGAGCGGCCGTGGCTTGACACCAAAATGGTTGAAAGCATTGGAAGCGCAAGGCCGCAGCAAGTCTGAATTTGCCGTTTAATTGCTGCTAGTTTCCCGATTTTTTTCCCTTTTAGGATCGTAAGTAGATGAATGAGCTGCCAGCGGCGTCCAAGCCCAACGTCAATCCAGAGATCAAAGCCGACATACTCGCGCAAGCGCTACCGTATATACGCAAATACCATGGCAAAACCATGGTCATCAAGTACGGCGGCAATGCGATGACAGACCCAGCTTTGCAGCAGGCGTTTGCGGAAGACGTGGTGCTTTTGAAATTAGTGGGCATCAACCCCGTGGTGGTACACGGTGGTGGGCCGCAAATTGAAGCGGCTCTGAAACGACTCGGCAAAAAGGGTGAATTCATCCAAGGCATGCGCGTGACCGACTCTGAAACCATGGAAGTCGTGGAATGGGTGCTGGCGGGCGAGGTGCAGCAAGACATCGTTGGCCTGATCAACCAAGCCGGCGGTAAAGCTGTGGGTTTGACAGGGCGTGACGGCGGCTTGATGCGCGCTAAAAAGCTCAAACTCATCGACCTGAACGATGCCAACAAAGAGCACGATGTGGGACAAGTGGGCGAGATTGAGTCGATTGACCCCAGCGTGGTCAAAGCATTACAAGACGACGCGTTTATCCCAGTGGTCAGCCCCATCGGTTTTGGTTTGCACAACGAGAGCTACAACATCAACGCCGATGTGGTGGCCAGCAAACTGGCCACCGTGCTGCAAGCTGAAAAGCTGCTGATGTTGACCAATATCGCCGGCGTGCTGGACAAAGAGAAAAACCTGCTGACCGAATTGAGCATCAAAGACATTGACGCTTTGATTGCCGACGGCACCATCAGCGGCGGCATGATTCCAAAAATTGCCGGTGCGATTGACGCCGCGAAAAGCGGCGTGAAAGCCGTTCACATCATCGACGGCCGCGTGCCGCACGCGATGCTCTTAGAGATTTTGACCGAGCAGGCGTTTGGGACGATGATTCGTTCGCATTAAATAGCCGCTGTTACTTCACTTTCACCGTGATCTCAATCGACGCGTACCAAGCGGCAAGATCGTCTATCTCCTGATCGGTCAACGGCTTAGCTATCACGCCCATAACTTCATTGGATCGTTTGCCGCTTCGGTAATTTTTCAATTGTTCGACCAAGTAAATCGCCGGCTGCCCCGCTAAGTTCGGCGCATTCGGCAATTGACTCAATCCTGTCGGACCGTGACAGGTGGCGCACATGCCCGCCTTGTCTTTGCCCGTACTTGCGTTTTGAGCCAATACGGCAACTGGCGTTAAACAAACCAGAAGCCACAGAAAGCGACTGAACTTAAAACCAAACTCGGTCTGCCTACTGTGCTTCATGGTATTGCTCCGTTTCGTTCTAATTATTCGGCATAGCTGATGCGATAAATCGCACCGGCAAAGTCGTCAGACACCAAGATCGAGCCATCAGGCAAGTTCGCCACGTCGACGGGACGGCCGCTGTATTGGCGCGTTTCTGGGTTCAACCAGCCATCTGCAAAGACTTCGGTTTTGTCAGCCTTGCCATCTGCCTTCAAGCTGGTGAACATGATGCGCGCGCCAATCGGATTGGTGCGGTTCCATGAGCCATGTTGTGCCGAGAAGATGCCGCCTTGGTACTTGGCAGGGAACTTCTTACCGGTGTAGAAAGCCATCCCCAAATCTGCAGCATGCGCTTCCGTGTACACCTCTGGGTTGGTCACATTAGCGGGCAGCGGGTCTTTGTCGTAGCCGTGCTCAGTAATGCGGGTTTTACCCTGAATCCATGGGTAACCAAAGAATTGGCCCGCTTTGGTAATGCGGTTGATCTCGCCATTGGGGATATCGTCACCCATACCGTCGGTTTGGTTGTCGGTAAACCACAGCGTGCCATCCTTCGGGTTAAAGTCATGGCCTACTGAGTTCCGGATGCCCGTGGCGTACACCTCACGCTTGCTGCCGTCAAAGGCGTTCATGCGCACCATGCCGCCGATGCCGACCTTGTTGTAGATATCGATCTTGTCGCGCGGCTGCACGTTATGCGGCTGGCCTAACGACACATACAGCATGCCATCAGCACCTACCCGGCACACCCGTGCACCATGGTTATAGCTTTCTTCTTCAACTGGAATCAGTTTGCCTTGAGCGACCACTTCAATCACCGCGACATCTGGGCCTTCATAGAAAAACTCTGCTGCGGGAAAGTTCAATATCCTGTTGTGCTCGGTGACGATGAGGAAGCCGTCTTTGGTCCAACAAACACCGTTTGGATTGGTGAACTTTAACGATGGCGCAAACGATTTCACCTCTGTTGCTGCTTCGCCACTGTTACGATTCGTCACCGCCCATACAGTGGTTTTGCGAGTGCCCACGAACAACATGTTGGTCGACGGCGCCACCGCCATATGGCGTGCATCTGGCACGATGGCATACAACGAAATTTTAAAACCAGGTGGTAGTTTGACTTGTTTTAGATTGTTTTTAATCGCCTCAGCATTCGCGCCGGTTTGTGCAACGAGTGGGATGTTCAAATCCGTTGTAGCCACGCGCATTTGCTTGAGTTTGTCTAGGTTAGCTTGTGCGCTCACCAACCCCGCAACGCCCAACGTGACAGCAGCCAGCACAAGATTTCTTTTAAAATTTATCACTCTTATCTCCTTTGGTCAAACTACAAGCACTGATGAACCGGACATGAAAATACAAGCCGCAATACTTGATTGAACTTTAATACTTGTTTTTTCAAAACAAAGTCACCTATGTGACTAAATTCTCATTTCCAGTCACCTTTGCGTCTGCTTCAGAGCTATTTCATGCTTAAATAATCCTAACAAGGAGACTCTATGACCGCTGAAAATCCACAGGCATCAAGCCGTTTTTTAATCAAATCGTCGATGGCTTTGGCGGTTTTGGCGCTTTGTAACACTTATGTTGTAGCTCAAACCCTCGCGCCCGTGGTGGTTTCTGCTTCACGCGCTGAGCAGCGCAGTTTTGATGCGCCGGCAGCCGTGGTGGCCATAGATGCTGAGACGATTCAAAACGCTGGTCCGCAGGTTAACTTGTCTGAATCGCTCAACCGAGTCCCCGGGCTAACGATTTTGAACCGCCAAAACTACGCGCAAGACTTGCAAGTGTCAATTCGCGGCTTTGGCGCACGGTCAGCGTTCGGTATTCGCGGCATTCGTTTGCTGGTGGACGGTATTCCCGCCACTACCCCGGATGGTCAAGGCCAAGGCTCCTCCATCAGCCTCACCTCAACCGAGCGCATTGAAGTGCTGCGCGGCCCCTTGGCGCAGTTGTACGGCAACTCGGCAGGCGGCGTGATTCAAGCCTTCACACGTGACGCACCGGCGCAGCCAGAAGTGGGCGCACAGCTATACAGCGGCTCCTACGGCATGCTGCGTACCGATTGGCAATACGCCGGCAAAATTGGCAACTACGGCTTGGTGGCCGACTACAACACCTTCAGCGCCGATGGCTTCAGAGCCAACAGTAAAACTGAACGCAAACAATTCAACGGCAAGCTCAGTTTCGATGCTGGTGACGCCACGAAAGTCAACGTCATTTTCAACCGTTTCGACATGCCTTTGGCGCTTGACCCGACGGGATTGACCGCTGCACAACTGGCGACCGATCCTTCTCAAGCGGGTACCAACGCCATCGCCCGGAATGCCCGCAAAATTGTCTTGCAAAACCAGCTGGGTACATCCGTCAAACACAGCTTTGACACCGACCACTCGCTCACCGCGCGCTTGTATTCCGGCACACGCGACAACACCCAATACCAAACAGGCGCAGCCGCTGGCACAGGTGCTTGGGTCGGGTTAGAACGCAATTATTCTGGCGCTGGTTTGCAATACAACGCTTTGTCAAAAATTGGCGCGACGCCGCTGACTTGGGTGGTCGGCTATGAATACGACCGCTCCAAAGAAACCCGCCAAGGCGGTGTGGCTGCCTTGGGTGAAAAAACCACCACCACCCGCAATGAAGACAACCAGGCCAGCAACAGCGATTTGTTTGTGCAAGCCACCGCTTTGGTGTCTGAGAAAATCTCCGTGGTGGGCGGCCTGCGCTACAGCTCGGTGAATTTCAAGAGCAGCGACAATTTCCTGAAGGACGGTGATGGCTCGGGCTCGACCAGCTACAAAGCCACCAGCCCCGTCTTGGGCGTGACCTACCATGCCAATGACAGCTTGAACCTGTACGCCAATTACGGCAAAGGTTTTGAGAGCCCGACTTTGGCCGAAGTGGCCTACAAAGGTGCGGCCACACCGGCATTCAACACCAGCATCAACGCCTCAAAAAGCAAGCATTACGAGATCGGTGCCAAGTGGCTGCCGAACGCCACGTCGCGCTTGGACATGACGCTGTTCCAGATCGACTCCACCGACGAAATTGTGGTCGCCAGCAACACGGGTGGCAATTCCACCTTCAAAAACGCGCCCGGCACCAAACGCACGGGCTGGGAATTGTCGGGCAACACGCTGTTGATGCCGAATTTGCGCGCCACTTTGGCGGCTTCGCAAACCAATGCCCGGTTTTCACAGGCGTTTGTGACCGGCTCGAACAACATTGATGCAGGCAACAAAATCCCCGGCATCCCGCAAAGTTTTGTCTTCTCGGAATTGCTGTGGAGCAGCAAAACCATGAGCGAGAGCGCGGCAAACCGCAATATCGCGTCAAAACTAGGTGCGCAAGCGGGCATTGAACTGACCCGTGCAGGCCGACTCTATGCCAACGACACCAACACCGCGACAGCGGATGGCTACACCACCTTGGCCCTGAAAGCCAACTACGGCTGGGCAATAGGCGCTGGCGTATTAACCGCCTCTGCGCGGGTGGACAACGCGACCGACAAACGCTACGTCGGCTCCGTCATCGTGAACCAAGCGGCATCGCAGTTTTACGAGCCTGCACCAGGTCGCAATTGGACGGTAGGTTTGCGCTTTGTGATGCCTTTATAGCTTGTCAAAGCCTGCCTTCTGCTATATAATTCATAGCAATATAGGCAATAAATACGCCGGCTAAAGCTATTATCTGCCTATTTTTAGACGCCTAAGCCGTGCCACCCACCGTCAACCCATCAATCCGCAACGTTGGCTGCCCGACGCCCACCGGTACGCTCTGGCCTTCTTTGCCGCAGGTGCCGACGCCGCTGTCGAGCTTGACGTCATTGCCAATCATGCTGACGTGCTTCAGGCACTCCGGGCCGCTGCCGACCAGGGTCGCGCCTTTGACAGGGTAGAGGATTTTGCCGTTTTCGACCCAGAAAGCCTCAGACGCTGAAAAGACGAACTTGCCCGAGGTGATGTCGACCTGGCCACCGCCAAAATTGCTGGCGTAGAGGCCTTTTTTGATGCTGGCGATGATCTCCGCTGGCTCTTTGTCGCCGCCCAGCATGTAGGTGTTGGTCATGCGCGGCATGGGCACGTGGGCGTAGCTCTCGCGACGGCCGTTGCCGGTGGGTTTGACGCCCATCAGGCGCGCGTTCATCGAATCTTGGATGTAGCCCTTCAAAATGCCGTCTTCGATCAGCACGTTGCGCTGGGTGGCGTTGCCTTCGTCGTCCACATTCAGCGAGCCACGGCGGTCCGGCAGGGTGCCGTCGTCCAACACAGTGACGCCTTTGGCGGCGACGCGTTTGCCGATTTTTCCGCTGAAGGCGCTGGAGCCTTTGCGGTTGAAGTCGCCCTCCAGCCCGTGGCCAATCGCTTCGTGCAACAAAATACCAGGCCAGCCGGCGCCTAAAACGACCGTCATCACGCCCGCAGGGGCGGGGCGGGATTCTAAGTTGGTCAAAGCCGCGTTGACGGCGCTGCTCACGTAGTCTTCAATCAGCGCATCGTCAAAATATGCCATGCCCAAGCGCCCACCGCCGCCGGCTGAGCCGGTTTCGCGGCGAACTTGGCCTTTGACGGTTTGCTCCGCGATCACGGTGACGCTCAAACGCACCAAAGGGCGAACGTCGGCGGCCAGCACACCATTGGCTCTAGCAACCAATACAACGTCGTATTCACTCGCCAAACCGGCCATGACCTGCTTGATGCGTGGGTCTTTCGCGCGGGCGAGTTTTTCAACTTTTTCCAGCAGATGCACCTTGGCGGTGCTGTCCAGTGTTGAAATGGGGTCTAAATCGGGGTAGAGTGAACGACTCAAC
>JAYWCQ010000026.1:0-3768 GCA_043780435.1 Polaromonas sp. | reverse complement strand
ATAAATCAAAACCAAACAAACATTCAAGATGTCAATTTAATGCAAAATACAACCGAGATCCAGAATCTCTAAACTGTCCGTGGAATCGGGGCAAGTCCACGCTGCAATGGAGGCTGCCGCTCCGGTGTCTCGCTTGGCGTGAATCCAAACAGCTGTCAGTGCGGGACGCTCGCTGCCGACGTCCATGAGGATTGCGACAGGTGTTCGCGCTGACATGGATCGACACTGCAAGCCAAGATCAACCTCGCTGGCCGGCGATGTAGTGTTCGAGTTGCTCGATAATGAACTTCTGCTCGGAGAGGATGTCCTTGACCAGATCGCCGATCGAAATGAGGCCGGTCAGACTGCCACCGTCCATCACTGGCAGATGGCGCAGGCGGTGTTCGGTCATCAACGCCATGCATTCCTCGCTGGTGCGCTGGGGCGGCACGATCATGACCTGAATTGTCATTATGTCACTCAGTGGTGTTTCCTTTGGCGAGCGTGCCAAGAGCACCACTTTGCGCGCGACATCGCGCTCGGTAACGATGCCGATGACTTTATCGCGATCCACAACCACCAGCGCGCCGATGTTCTTCTCTGTCATCAACTTGACCGCATCGAACACCGTCGCTGCGGGTCCGATGGTATGAACGGCCAAGTCGACCTTCGACTTGAGGATGTCTACCACTGTTGTCATGACGATCTCCCTGCTTAAAAAGGGTTGTGTCAACTACTTGGGCGAGATCACCCAAGTAACTGAAACTTTAGGTGCGGTTTGCTGGTGAGTTCGATAGTATCAAGCTTGAGACTGAAACCATCGAAGATAAAACCGCCATGAGACATAATAAGGCGAAAATTGTTTTGAAGGTAGTGCATCGTAGGGACCAAGCGCAAAACAAGCGTGTACTGGCGATCAGTGACAGACACTACTTGGACTTGCCCCGATTCCACGGACAGTTTAGAGATTCTGGATCTCGGTTGTATTTTGCATTAAATTGCCATCTTGAATGTTTGTTTGATTTTGATTTAATTTTTCATTGGATTTCATCCTCTCAAAGTTAATCGGTGACATCTGCCCTAAGCTTGAATGTCGCCTGTGCGGGTTGTACCAAGCCTCGATCCACGTAAACACAGCCAAACGCGCTTCGGTCTGCGTCTTCCAAACTCGCCTGTCAATCAGCTCGCCCTCCAAAGTGGCAAAGAAACTCTCAGCCATCGCATTGTCATAAGCATCGCCGACTGTACCCATGCTGGGGCGAACATTCATTTGCTTGCAGCGTTGCCCAAAGGCAACACTGGTGTACTGGCTGCCTTGGCCACCCCGTCCACCGCCGCCCATGCCGCCGTAGTAGCCGCCCATTCCATGCCCGCCTATGCGGCCACCCAGCAAGGTGACGAACAAGGCGAGCACGCCGGCGAACAATTCCATTGAAAGCGCACCCACCATGAACCAGGCAACCACGGCCACAGCGCCGCCTGTGACCAAAGAGCCTGGTACTTTTCCGAGTGTGGCCCGCAGCACGCCACCGACTGCGAGCGCAAAAATAAACAGAAATGGAGCGTATTGTTGAATGTTGCCGATGCCCCCGATTGCCCCGCCAGGTGTTTTACCCGGTGCCGGCAAGGGCTCGCCATCCACGACACGGATGATTTGGCCGACCCCTGCCGTGATGCCGCCGTAGAAGTTCTGCTGCTTGAATTGCGGCAGGATGGTCTCACTGATGATGCGCTGGCTGGTGGCATCGTTGAGCGCCCCCTCCAAGCCATAGCCCACCTCGATACGCAAGGCGCGGTCGTTCTTGGCGACGACCAGGATGGCACCATCATCAACCTTCTTGCGGCCGAGCTTCCACTGCTCCGCAACCCGCAGGGCGTATTGCTCAATGGCTTCCGGGGCGGTTGAGGCGACCATCAGCACGGCCAATTGACTGCCTTTGCGGGCTTCAAATGCTGTCAACATTTGCTCCAAAGAGGCTTTCTGCTCGGTGGTGAGCGTGCCAGTCTGGTCAATGACATGTCCCGTCAACGGTGGGACTGGCACCTGCGCGGCGGCGAAGGTAGACCAGCAAAGGCCAAATGCAAGCAATAGCGCGCTGGCCGTACTTCGTGCCGCCGCTGTTGTGATAGCGCTGGCAATCACTTGGCAGCCCCCGACGCAGCGCCTTTGGGTGCCGCAGGCGCAGTGTCAAAGCTGACGCTCGGCGGGCTGGAGATTTCCTTTTCGTTTTCAACCGCAAAGTTGGGCTTGTCCTTGTACCCAAATACCATCGCGGTCAAATTGGAGGGGAAGGTCCGCACCGTCACGTTGTAGTCCTGCACCGACTTGATGTAGCGGTTGCGTGCCACGGTGATGCGGTTTTCGGTTCCCTCCAGTTGCGCCTGCAGGTCGCGAAAGCCCTGGTTGGCACGCAGGTTCGGATAGTTTTCCGACACCACCATCAGCCTGGACAATGCACCGGTCAATTCGCCGTGCGCCTGCTGGAATTTCTGGAATGCTGCAGGGTCATTGATCAGTTCTGGCGTGGCCTGGATCGATGTCGCCCTTGATCGCGCCTCAATGACTTTGGTCAGTGTGTCCTGCTCGAATTTAGCTTCGCCCTTGACGGTGTTGACCAAATTGGGGATCAGATCCGCACGGCGCTGGTACTGGTTCACCACCTCCGACCAGCTCGCCTTGATTTGCTCGTCCGTGGTTTGAAAGGTGTTGTAGCCGCAGCCGGTAATGCTCAGTGCCGAGGTAACCGTCAGGATTGTCAATAGTTTGCGCATGCTTTTCTCCAAAAAATAGTGAAAGTGTCAAGTTGTGAAACATGTTTTGGCTCGGATAGACGCCAAGTTACGGCGACCCTGCAGTGTGAAGTGAAGGTAAATCACCGCACTCAACAGTGCAGCGAAG
Source organism: Polaromonas sp. (assembly GCA_043780435.1). Classification (GTDB taxonomy): domain Bacteria; phylum Pseudomonadota; class Gammaproteobacteria; order Burkholderiales; family Burkholderiaceae_C; genus Aalborgiella. The sequence continues at coordinate 890 of JAYWCQ010000026.1, read as the reverse complement.
AAACACCACACCGAGATGAACCAGGTTGTATAGAAGGCGTAGGCTATTGCAAAAGACAGCAGCGCCAGCACACCGAAAACCTTCACCATCTTGTGGGTAGAGAACATGGGGCTGACAGTAGTCGCCAAAAGGTACAGGGTCATCACCATCGCCGCAAAGAAATGCGGAGAGACATATTCAATGTGCTGACCCGTTGGCCGCGAGATAACCGGAAAAATCACCAAAAAGTACAGAAGGTACGCGCCCACCGCGAGACCGGCTGCAACGAAGACGAGCAGCGCTCGCCGACGCCAACTCGGTGGTTCGATCAATAGCACCGCCAAGGGCATGTAAATGGGCCACAATACATGCGAAAAGAATGAATACACGTACGTCATAACTGTGTTGAGCAGCGGTGTGTCGTAGCGAAAAGTCAACCAGATCACGCCTTCGCTCAACTGCTGAATGGCGAACAGCAGCGGGATGGCGGCAAGCACCATTTTGCGCCGACGGTGCGCTGACTTCACCGTCAATGTGCCGAGCCCTAGCAGTACCGCTCCTGCCGAAAAGCTTGCTGTGGCAGAGAAGCACATTCAGGTCTCTCCATCCAAATACTCGCTCCGGACCTGCGCTGCGCTCTCCCGCAGGTAGCATAGCAGGCCGACAAGCCATAGCAGCGCTGGCAGCAATAGCAGCCAGCGAAAGTCCGAGTGAAGCAGAAAGTTCGTGACGCTCATTAATGCCACGCTGGCAACGCCACGAGCACCGTCATCGCACCGGTTGCGACCATGAAGCCACCCATAACGTTAAACTGGAGTTGACCCGATTAGACGGATACCTTATCGTTATGAAACAAGGAGTCCAAGATGCCCAACCCAAAGCCAGCATATCCGGCGCAATTTCGCCAGCAA
>JAYWCQ010000025.1:0-9544 GCA_043780435.1 Polaromonas sp. | reverse complement strand
GCATGCCGTCGCCATCAGCTCTTCCAACAGCGCCATCGACACCGCGCCAGAGGTGGAATAAGGGTCAAGCTCGGGCTTTTCAGCGTATTTCAGCAAAATAGAGGAGTTGATCTTTTCCATGTTGACCTGCCCCATGGTCCAACCACCAAAGCGGCGTTCTAAAATTTCTTCGTAATGCAGCAACATCACATCTTTGTGACGTGTGTCTCTTTGAATATGGCTGTATAGCTCGCTCACGGCATTGCGGCCGCCTTCAATGGCTTGCAAAAAGATGCCGCCACCGTAGCAAAGAATGCCCGTGATGCCGCTGGCAGGGTTGAACTGGCGTGATTTTTCCAAAATGTCTTCAATGGCTTCTGGTTGTGTATCCACCGCACGGCTGGCGTAAAGTAGGCGTACTAGCATGATGTTTTCCTTTGCGTTTTTATTATTTTGAAGACTAATTTTGCTTATTTAGGGAATTATTTGGTAACTTATTTTGGAATCAAGGCCAAAAACTCACGACGCAAATTCATGTCTTTCAAAAACACGCCGCGCATGACGGAGTTAATCATCTTGCTGTCCATGTCTTTCACGCCGCGCCAGCTCATGCAAAAGTGGGTGGCTTCCATCACAATGGCCAAACCATCGGGCTGGGTTTTTTGTTGAATCAAATCAGCCAGTTGCACAACCGCTTCTTCTTGGATTTGCGGTCTGCCCATCACCCACTCCGCCAAACGCGCGTATTTTGACAAACCAATCACGTTGGTATGCTCGTTCGGCAACACGCCAATCCACACCTTGCCAATCACGGGACAGAAGTGATGTGAGCACGCACTTCTCACCACAATCGGGCCCACAATCATCAGTTCATTCAAATGCCCGACATTCGGGAACTCTGTGATCGCGGGCACGGGCTGGTAGCGGCCTTTGAAGACCTCGTTCAAATACATTTTGGCCACGCGGCGTGCCGTGTTGTTGGTGTTGTGGTCATGCTCGGTGTCAATCACCATGCTGTCCAATACGCCCTTCATTTTGCTTTCAACTTCATCCAATAGCTTGTCCATGTCGCCAGGCTCGATAAAGGCGCTGATGTTGTCATTCGCGAAATAGCGCTTTTTGGAAGCCGCCACGCGCTCGCGGATAACGACGGACATCGGGCGTCCCTCATCGCTAAGGTTCAAGGATTCTACAGCCATGGTGTCGATTTTCTTCATTAACATAGAGGAATATTACCAGTCTTTGCATAACAGCTAGTCGCCAATGTTGAATAACCCGCTCCTGAACCCGATTGACCAGCAAACAAGTTCCCAACTAGAATTTTCCACATGAATAAACATTTACCTACAATCTTAGGCGCGCTGCTCACAGCAGTTGCTTTGTCTTTCAATCCCTTGGCAAATGCTCAAACGGCAGCCACCTTCCCTAGCAAACCCCTGAAAATCATCGTCCCCTTCGGCGCAGGCGGGATTGCCGACCTGACGGCGCGCACCGTGGGCACCAAAATGGCAGAACTCCTGGGTCAACCTGTCATCGTTGAAAACAAACCCGGCGCTGGCGGCATTGCAGCGGGTGACCTGGTTGCTAAGTCTGAGCCCGATGGAGCGACGATGCTACTGATGTCAAACGGTACTGCCGTGACAGCCAGCCTGTTTAAAAGCTTGCCTTACGACACCGCCAAAGACTTTGCAACCGTCTCTACCCTTGGCTTTTTCGACATCGCGTTGATCACCAAGGCCGATTCGCCGTACAAAACCATGGCAGAGCTGCTCGCTTTCGCCAAAGCCAACCCTGGCAAGCTCAATGTAGGCACCATCAACATAGGCAGTACGCAAAACTTGTCGGCTGAATTGTTCAAATCAACCGCTGGTATTGAGGTGCAAATCGTCCCTTTCAACGGCACACCCGCTGTCATCACCGCTTTGCGCGGCGGACAAATTGATGCCGCGGTGGAGATTTTGGGCCCCGTCAAAACCCAAATCGACGCCAAAGCTATCAACGCCCTCGCCGTCTTCGGCCTGAAACGCGCACCCAGCCTGCCCAATGTGCCCACAGCCAAAGAATCCGGCCTGCCCAGCATGAACGCCGCCTCGTGGAACGCTCTGGCCGTCTCCGCCAAAACCCCAAAAGACATCGTCGCCAAGCTGCATGATGCTGCAGCCACCGCCCTCGCCTCTCCCGATGTGAAGAAGCGCTTGGCCGATCTGGGTGTAGAGGCCGGCTCTAGCAGCCCTGAGGTCTTGGGCGAGCTGTTGAAAGCTGAAATCAAGCGCTGGGGCGAAGTCATCGCGCGGGCGAATATTCCGAAACAATAAGATATTTTACTTCAAGATTGCTATATTTTTAATGGCTTCTTAGGTAATAAATACGGTGGTTACAGCCGTTTTTAATTTTAATAATCTAGCACCTTCTCAACATCTAATCCAACTTCGTCCCCGTCCTAGCAATCACCCCACCCCACAACGCCGTATCCGCCTGCATGCGTAGCGCCAAACCTTCGGGTGCGGTGCCCAACGCTTGCCAGCCTTGGTCGAACAGGCGCTGGCGGATGTCTGGGGTGCGGACGATTTTGGCGATTTCTTCGGCGATGCGTCTGGCCGTGGCTTCGGGCATGGACGCGGGGGCGAAGATGCCGTTCCAGACGGCTGCGTCGAATTTGGGCAGATTTGCACCTTCGGCCACCGTTGGTAGCTCTGGCAGCAGGGTTGAGCGCGAGCTGGTGCTGACGGCGAACAGCTTCACCCGCCCCGCTTTGGCTTGCGCGACGGCGGCAGAAGGCACCATGAAGCCCAGATCGACCTGTTTGCCAATCATCGCGGTGATGACTTGCGCGTAGCCTGGGTAGGGAATATGCACGGGGGTGATGCCGCTTTGCGCTTTGAACAGCTCCATGGCCAAATGCGCGCCAGAGCCTGCGCCAACTGAGCCGTAATTGAGCTTATCACCCTGCGCTTTGGCATAAACCATCAACTCAGGCAAGGTGTTAGCCGGCAAACTGGCCGCACCCACGAGCAACAACGGGCTGCTGGCAATAAGGGAAATGGGGCGCAAATCGCGCACGGGGTCAAACGGGAGCTTGCTGTACAGCTGCTTGGCCGATGTTAGCGGGCCGTTGATATTGACGCCAAGGGTGTGTTCGTCCGTCGCTTTGGCGACCAAATCGACGCCAATGTTGCCACCTGCGCCGGGTTTATTTTCAATGACGAATGGCTGGCCGAAGGCTTTGGCCAGCGGCTCGGTCAGCAGCCTGGCTAACATGTCGGGCGAGCTGCCCGCGGGGAAGCCAACGATGATGCGGACGGGTTTGGTGGGCCACGCAGGTACTGGCGCAGCAACTGCAGCCGTCTTTTTCGACTGCGCAAAACTTGCAGGAAAAACAGCTGCTGTGGCTAAACCCGCCAATAATTGACGACGCAAAAGTCTTGAATTTTTACTCAGTTTCATTGGGTTTTTACTATTAATTCGATAGCTGTTTAGACAAAAAATACGGCGGCTAGAGTCATATTTATCACCGAAAATATTTAAAACGTCGCTTCCACGATTTTTACCAACTCTGGCGTCACCTCTGGCCGTACGCCAAACCATTTGTGAAACGCGGGGCGGGCTTGGTGCAAGAGCATGTTCAAACCACCGGCAGTGGGGTTGCCACGGGCTTTGGCGGCTTTTAAAAGCGGCGTTTCCATGGGGATGTAAACCACATCGGACACCAAAGCCGTTGTTGGCAGCAGGTCTAAATTGATATCCAAAGCTGGGTTACTGCCCATGCCTTGGCTGGTGGTGTTGACCAGCAAAGCGACGTCTGATAGGGCTTGATGGCGCTGCTCCCATGGCACGTTGCGCAACGTTGTGCCTAAATTTTGCTCAAAATCAGCTTTAAAAACATCGACCAAAGCTTGGCCGTGGCCTTCGGTGCGGTTGCAAATGCGGATGTCTTTCACGCCTTTTTCCGCCAAGCTGACGACCACCGCCCGCGCCGCGCCACCTGCGCCCATGATCAAGGCGGGGCCCGCATCGGCCTGCCAGTCAGGTTTTGCGACCAGCAAGCTTTGGATGTAGCCATAGCCGTCGTTGTTGTAGCCGCTCAACGTGCCATCAGCCTCGACCACGATGGTGTTGATCGCGCCCATGCGCCTGGCGGTGGCGTCTAAGCGATCCACCATCGGCAAAGCCATGACTTTGTGCGGCAAGGTGAGATTACAGCCCGCAAAACCCATAACGGACAAGCCCTTGAGGGCGGCCTTCAAGTCGCCTGGATTGGCTGGGTTGACGGGTAGATACACGTAAGCGCCGTTCAATTCGTGCTGTTTGATCCAATAATTGTGAATGCTGGGTGAACGGGAATGACCGACGGGCCAGCCCATGATGCCGGCGAGTTTGAAAGGTGCGTTATGGGAAGTAGAAGCGCTCATCGTTTGAAAATCCGTAATGAAGTTTAAAAAGTTATTTGAAATTTGTTTTGACCAACTGCTGTATCAACTCTAGCATGGCTTGCTGCGTCAACGTGGCGGGGCGCTGCGAGCTGACGACCACTGACAGTTTGCTGTGCAGACCCGCAATCGGTCGCACAGAAAACAAACTGGCTTGCCCTGAGGTGGTGACGGCGTTTTTGGACAGCACCGCACAACCTGCGCCGTCCAGCACCAAATCCAAAATGGCGGGCACGCCGTCGATTTCTAGCACGATGTTGGGGTGGCAGTTGATATTGGCCATTTCAGACTCGACCAGCATGCGAATCGCGTTGGGGCGGGTGGGGATGATGAGCGGCAGCGCGGCGACGTCTTTCAAACTGACGGCTTCAGACTGGTTGCGCTCAGACAGACGTTCCGATTGACGCTGCACCAAAAACAGGTCTTCGTCTAGCAAAGGCGTGATTTCCAGCCCCGGCGTGGGCACAGCGCCGTAGAGCAAAGCCAGGTCTAACTTGCCGTTGAGGATGGCATCTTGCATCGCGACAGACAAGCCTTCGCTGATGGCGAGCGCGGCTTGCGGCAACTTGGCGCGGAATTCACGCGTCAGCGGCACGGTCAACACTTTGGCAATGCTGGGTGGCAGACCAATGGCCACCCGCCCCGCCAGCGAACCGCGCACACGGCCCAGCTCTTCAAGCAGGCGCTGCACCTGGTGCAAAATGCCGCGCCCGTGCTCTAGCAGCAGCTTGCCAGCGTCCGTCGTCGTGGCGCCGCGCCCATTGCGCACCAGCAGGTTTTGCCGCAATTCGACCTCCAACAGCCGGATTTTGCGGCTCAGCGCAGGCTGCGCCATGTTCAGCGCGCGGGAGGCACGGGTAAAACTGCCCAGCTCCGCCACGCGGACGAAGTATTCGATTTGTTCGAGTTCCATAGGGTATTTTAGTGTCAACTTGAGAATAACGTCAATTCGGTTATTCATTTTTCATATAACTGCTAGGTGCTGCGAGATCTTCACATCGTCAACCTTTCAAAGCACAATCCGAGTCATGATCAAAGGAATTTCCTCAATGGCCACCTGTCAATTGCTGGCGGAATTGGTGGCCGACTATAAAAAGTCAGTAAACGTGGCTATCGCCATCGAATCTGTTGGCGGTGTCGACGCGGCCAAGCGTGTGCAAGCGGGCGAAGCGTTTGACGTGGTGTTTTTGTCTTCAGAAGCGATCGACAAACTCATCGCGGCGGGGCATATTGACCCGACCAGCAAGGTTAATTTGGTGAATTCTGGCGTAGCGGTTGCCGTTAAGGCGGGTGCAGAAGCGCCTGACATCTCCTCTGAAGCCGCTTTAAAAACAGCTGTTTTAGCCGCCAAAACCATCAGCTACTCCACTGGCCCGAGCGGCGTGGCTTTGGCCAAATTGTTTGAGCGCTGGGGCATTGCACAGGAGATTCATAACCGCATCGTGCAAGCGCCGTCTGGCGTGCCTGTTGGCTCTTTGGTCGCCAAAGGCGAGGTGGAACTGGGCTTCCAGCAGCTCAGCGAATTGATTCATTTAGACGGCATCAGCATCGTTGGCCCGCTGCCGCCAGAAATCCAAATAACCACCACATTTTCAGCCGGTGTGTGCAAGGCTTCCAAGCAGGCTGACGCGGTGCGCGAGATGCTGGCTTACATGGCGTCACCCGCAGCTGTAGCTGCAAAATTGCGGCAAGGCATGGAAGTTATTCAATGACTTCATCCCCCTTCAATTTGAAGGGGGATTTTCGCAAAAACCTTATACACATTCAAACCAATATAAAACCCGAAAGACAACCATGAGCCAACAAAAACCCCTCATCATCGACTGCCACGGCCACTACACCACCGCCCCCAAAGCGCTGGAAAATTGGCGGAATCGCCAAATCGCCGGCATCAAAGACCCGGCCAGCATGCCCAAAGTGTCGGAATTGGTGATCAGCGACGACGAATTGCGCGAATCGATCGAGCTGAACCAGCTCAAACTCATGCGCGAGCGTGGCAGCGATTTGACGATTTTCAGCCCCCGCGCCAGCTTCATGGCGCACCACATTGGTGATTTCAACGTGTCATCGACTTGGGCAGCGATCTGCAACGAGCTCTGCTTCCGCGTGGCCGAGCTCTTCCCCGACAACTTCATCGGTGCCGCCATGCTGCCGCAAAGCCCAGGTGTTGACCCGGCGACCTGCATCCCTGAGTTGGAAAAGTGCGTCAAACAGTACGGCAACGTCGGCATCAACTTGAACCCCGACCCGAGCGGTGGTCACTGGACATCACCACCTTTGAGCGACAAAGCCTGGTCCCCGATCTACGAAAAAATGGTCGAATACGACATCCCCGCGATGATCCACGTCTCCACCAGCTGCAATGCCTGCTTCCACACCACGGGCGCGCATTACCTGAACGCCGACACCACCGCCTTCATGCAGTGCCTGACCAGCGATTTGTTCCAAGAATTCCCTACCCTGCGCTTTTTGATTCCGCACGGTGGCGGCGCGGTGCCCTACCACTGGGGCCGTTTCCGTGGCTTGGCGCAAGAGCTGAAAAAGCCATTGCTGCAAGACCATTTGCTGAACAACATCTTTTTTGACACCTGTGTGTACCACCAGCCCGGTATTGATTTGCTGACCAAGGTGATCCCGGTCAAAAATATTTTGTTTGCCAGCGAAATGATTGGGGCGGTGCGCGGCATTGACCCCGAAACCGGCCACTATTTTGACGACACCAAGCGCTATATTGAATCGTCAACACAACTAAGCGCCGAGCAGCGTTACCAGATTTACGAAGGCAACACGCGCCGCGTTTTCCCGCGCCTGGATGCCGCTTTAACCAAAAAAGGACTCTGACGTGACCATTCCCCTGAACAACCTGGGCATCGTTAAACGCAACATCGTTCGTGCCGACAAAGCTGCAGTGGCGCGCCTGGCCAAATTAGGTGTTGCCACCATTCACGAGGCCATGGGCCGTGTCGGTTTGATGAAGCCCTACATGCGCCCCATCTACAAAGGTGCCAATATTTGCGGCACGGCGGTGACGATTCTTTTGCAGCCCGGTGACAACTGGATGATGCACGTCGCTGCCGAGCAACTGCAGCCCGGCGACGTGGCGGTAGCGGCCTGCACCACCGACAACAACGACGGCTTTTTTGGCGACCTGCTGGCGACCAGCTTTCAGGCACGTGGCGCGGTGGGCCTGATCATTGACGGTGGCGTGCGTGACGTGGTCGATCTCGAAAAGATGGGTTTTCCAGTGGTCAGCAAAGCCATTCATTCCAAAGGTACGATCAAGTCCACACTGGGTTCGGTCAATATTCCCATCGTTTGTGCGGGTGCGCAGGTCTTCCCCGGTGATGTGGTGATTGCTGACGTGGATGGCGTGGTGGTGGTGCCCGCAGCGCTGGCTGCACAGGTGGCAGATGCGGCTGAAAAACGTGAGAGCTTTGAAGGCGAAAAGCGCGCCAAGCTCGCTGCAGGTGTGCTGGGCCTGGACATGTACAACATGCGCGAGCCGCTAGAAAAAGCCGGCCTGAAATACATTGATTGAAAATATGGAATTCACTAAAACGCCTGGTTGGCTCGATTGGTACACCGGTCCGGCTAAGCCCCTCTTTAAGCTGCCACCTGGGGCGGTGGATGCGCATTGCCACGTGTTTGGCCCGGGCGATGTTTTTCCGTATGCGCCGGAGCGCAAATACACGCCTTGCGATGCGTCCAAAGCGCAGTTGTTTGCCCTGCGCGACCACCTGGGGTTTGACAAAAACGTGATCGTACAGGCCACCTGCCACGGCAGTGATAACCGTGCGCTGGTGGATGCGCTTAAAGCGTCAAACAACAAGGCCCGTGGGGTGGCTACGGTGAACCGCAACGTGACCGACTTAGAGTTGCAGGACATGCACGCCGCGGGCGTTCGCGGCACGCGCTTTAATTTTGTCAAGCGCCTGGCTGACTTTACCTCGCGTGACGTGCTGCTGGAAATTGCCCATCGCATCGCGCCGCTGGGCTGGCATGTGGTGGTTTATTTTGAAGCGGTGGACTTGCCGGAGTTGTATGACTTTTTCACCGCGCTGCCCACCACGGTGGTGGTAGACCACATGGGTCGGCCCGACGTGACCAAGCCGGTGGATGGCCCGGAGTTTGAGCTGTTCGTCAAGATGATGCGCGAGCACACCAACATCTGGAGCAAGGTCAGTTGCCCCGAGCGCCTGAGCGTGAGCGGCCCCAAAGCCCTGCACGGCGAACAGCGCGCTTACCAGGACGTGGTGCCTTTTGCCAAACGCCTGGTCGAAACCTTCCCTGACCGTGTCCTGTGGGGTACAGATTGGCCGCACCCGAACCTGAAAGACCACATGCCCGACGACGGCTTGCTGGTGGACTTTATTCCGCAGATTGCCACCACGCCTGCGTTGCAGAAAAAGCTGCTGGTGGACAATCCAACACGTTTGTACTGGAGTTGATATGTCTTTGAATAAAAATTACCTCGACGTGCCCGGCACCACGATTTTTGATGCCGACGAAAGCCGTAAGGGCTACCACCTGAACCAGTTTTGCATGAGCCTGATGACGCATGAAAACCGTGAACGCTTCAAGGCCGACCAGCGCGCCTATCTTGACGAATGGCCGATGACCGAAGAGCAGAAGCAGGCGGTGCTGGATGTGGATTTGAACCGTGCCATTTCGCTGGGTGGCAACATCTACTTTTTGGCCAAGTTGGGCGCTACGCATGGCAAAAGCTTTCAGCAAATGGCAGGCAGCATGACCGGCATGACTGAAATTGAATACCGCGACATGATGATTGGTGGTGGGCGTTCTGTAGAGGGCAACCGCGTGGTGGGTGAAGATGGCACGGCTCAGGCGCACCATCAACCTCAAGGTCAGCCGCAAGGCGCTTCAAATAAAAGAGTAAATTAAATGGCAAGAATTACCGCCAGTGTTTTTACATCACACGTCCCCGCTATCGGCGCGGCGCTTGACCTCGGCAAGACCCATGAACCGTATTGGCAGCCGCTGTTCAAGGGCTACGAATACTCCAAACAGTGGATGAAGGACAACACGCCCGATGTGATCTTTCTGGTTTTTAATGACCACGCCACAGCGTTTAGCCTGGACATGATTCCGACCTTTGCGATTGGTACCGCCGCGTCATA
>JAYWCQ010000024.1:0-10559 GCA_043780435.1 Polaromonas sp. | reverse complement strand
AGGCTGGTTGACCAACGAAGAATTCATCGAGGATTGGGCGGTTGCGCAAATTCTGCCCGGTCCGAACGTGGTGAATCTGGCACTGATGATTGGCGACCGCTACTTTGGCCTGCGCGGTGGTTTGGCGGCATTGGCGGGGATTTTGACTTTTCCGCTGCTGGTTGTTTTGGTGGTTGCCGCCTTGTTTACCAGTGTTGCCGATATGCCGATGGCGCAAGGCGCGCTCAAAGGCATGGGTGCGGTGTCGGCCGGGCTGATTGCGGCTGTGGGGTTACGCTTAATCACTGCATTGAAGGCAAATGTGATGTCAGCCGGCGTATGTATTGTATTAGCTGCTATGACATTTATAGCAATTGCGGTGCTGCGGATTCCACTGGTCTGGGTTTTGCTGGGTTTGGGGAGCGTGGCCACGTTTTGGACCTACCGACAGCTGGGTCTCATCGGTCAATCTGGTTAACAAACCAACAAAGGCGGTAAACCATGATTTTGAACTTAACATCTGCCGATTGGCTGAGCTTATTCAGCCATTTCGCCACTTTGTCATTGCTAGCCGTGGGCGGCGCTATCACGACAGCGCCAGACATGCAGCGCTACTTGGTGACTGAGCAACATTGGTTGACAGACGCCCAGTTCACCTCCAGCGTCGCCCTAGCGCAAGCCGCACCGGGCCCGAATGTGCTGTTTGTCGCGCTGATGGGTTGGAACGTGGGCTTGAACGCTGGCGGCGGCTTAGCTGCGGGGTGGATGGGCTTGGGCTATGCGCTGTTCGGCGTGTTTGTCACCATGTTTGGCATCATGCTGCCCAGCACCACGCTGACTTTCATGGCTGCGCGCTGGGGTCACCAAAACCGCGAGCTGCGCATCGTTCGTGCTTTCAAGCAGGGCATGGCACCTATTGTGATTGCTTTGTTGATAGTGACAGGCTGGCTGCTGATTGCCGGCCACAGCCAGCTAGCGAAAGATTGGCCGCTGTGGCTGTTAGCGGTAACTTGTATGCTTTTGGTGTGGAAAACTAAAATTCACCTGCTCTGGCTGCTGGGTGCAGGGGCGCTGCTGGGAGCTTTTGGCTTGGTTTAAAAGCCATTTTTATTCAGAGAATTTTGTCGGCGCGGCAAGTTTAGCAATTGGGTCATCTTGACCCGCTGCGGCTAACTTTTCTTTCTGATTGACGTCATAAAAAGCCGCGAAAACTTGGTCGATCGAGCGTGTTTCAGGCAAAACGTAAACCATGCCATCCGACTTTTTGAACGAGGCATGCAGCGCTGTTTTGAAGAAATTCACGGGCACGTTGACACAGCCGAAAGAAATGCGCCGCTCGTTGGGTAGCGGCGAGGCTAAACGCTCAGCACGGCGTTCTTCAGGCTTGCCTTTAACGACAGCGTGGAACGAAACCGCACCCTCGTAATCAATCCAAACAATGTCAGCACCGTTGATGTTTTTGTCAGACGCGGCTAAAAAACGACCGGCGGGCGTCGTTTTTTCTTCTGGTTTCACCTGAGATAGAGGCTTGTTGCCCACACCTGGAAAAGAATCATCACCCACCGTGATACCCAGCAACACAGGTGCGGCACCCCGCAAGCCGCCATGCGCGTGGAACACGTAAACTCTGGCTTCTTTTTTATCTAAGATGACGAAGGGCATGTTTTTGTTGTCACCCGAGTCAACCACCCAATCCGCCATTTGGCGCGCTTCGGGCGATGCGGTTTCCTGCTTCAAATTCGCCCGTTTGACATATTTCCCCTGAATCGCACCCGGGCCATGGTCTTCAATCTCTGACTTGGCAATCGATTTTTTCACCACCTTTGCTGTGGCTGCTTTACTTTTTGCGACAGGCGGTTTTTTCGCCGCAATAGATGCCGTGCCCAAGCTTGCAAGCAACAAACCCAAACAAAGCTGTTTGCCTACTGTATGCAGACAAAAACGCAGCACGGAACTGAAGTGGATATTGGTCATAAGCGGATTTTAAAGCCAAAAACTGAATCAGCGTGGATTCTCAAAAAACACGTAATTTGTCGCGCAGTCGTTGATTTAAACATGGGACTGTAGGTTATCAGTTGCGGTCCTGTTTAGGTGGCCGAGAAGGGGTCTTATAAGTTTTTGGTGTGGGCTGCACGGGTGTAGCGACTGGCGCAGGGGTCGGCACAGCAATGGGTGTTGGTACAGGTACGGTTGTGGTAGTGGTAGTGGGAGTGGGAGTGGGAGGTATAAGGGTCAGCAGTTCGGGTGGAGTATTGGTTGGCACAATGGTTAGATCAATTGGTGTTCTCAATGGTGTGATTTCAGGAATCCAGACTGGAAGGGTGATCAAGTTTCCGCTTGGCGTCGGCGTCGGCGTTGGCGTTGGCGTTGGCGTCGGCGTCGGCGTTGGTGTCGGCGTTGGCGTTGGCGTCGGCGTTGGTGTCGGCGTTGGTGTCGGCGTTGGCGTCGGAGCCGCCGTGATATCCGCAGTTGTTTTCCCGACAATAGGCGCGCAGCAAGTAACCGGGAGGGCAAAGTTGCTTGCGGCTCCGCCAGCAATGATCGGCGCTTGCGTAAGGGTAAAACCGGTATAACTGATCGTCTTGCCCGTTCCTACGTCCGCAGTATCGAAATTGGCAGTACCACCAGCGGTATTCAAGGTGACACCGGCAGGCATGCCCTTCAACCCGGTGAACGTTGCCGTGGTCGTGCCATCGAAAGTCTTGTTCGCGCCGTCCGGGTAGACCAGCATATATTGCGTGAACGGGCCACCGTCTCCAGTAGCGAAGAAGCCTGAATAATTTGTCGGCGTCAAATACGAGGTCGGGTTGTAATAAATATTGACGGGTGAAATACCATCCGGCCCTGTTACCTTGATGATGGTTCCTGCAGTAATGTTCAGTGTGCCACCAGCGGTTCCCGGACCGGTGCCGCCAGCACCGGCGATCAGCGTCATGCCGCGCGGCGTAACCGGACCGGTGGGGGGCAAGGAGTTGGCAACGCTGCCGGTCAGCGTTATAAGGGCCGCCCCATCAAACGTGTTGCTCAGGTTGATATCGCGTGCGGCACACATTTCGATATTGCCGCTGGTGGTCGTAATACCCGCAAGGTTTTTATCAGGAAGCAGTGTGCTGGCAGAACTCCTCACGATATTTACATCGCGTCCGGCGCTCAACAAGATGTTGCCGCCGGAATCGGGGGTGGCGGCAACGCCGGTTGTCGTGATCAACGCGTTCACGTTGACATCGCGGCCGCAACACACTACCAAGCTGCCTTTGGTGGCAGTAATGGCTGCATTGATGTTCACGTCCCGAACGGCCTGCAAAGTAAGGGTCGTTGGTGTTCCGGAAGCCGTCCAGCTGACCGCATCGTTAACGTTGATATCGCTATACACGCCGCTAATTCCGTCGCCACTGCGAATGGTCACATTGCTTGCAACCAAAGATGCGCCCAAGGTTGAGCCAGCAATGTTGGAATTTGAGCCGCCAATGTTGAAGTTCGGCTGGTTGATCATCCACGTGCCGGTCTGTCCCAGCGCTGCGGCTGTGGTGATGTTGGTGGTATCCAGAACTTTGACGTTTGCCGCCGAGGTCTCGATAAAACCGCCTTTGCCGCCGTTGGGGGCACTGGCGTCCAGCGTACCGTCCACATTGACTTTACCATTTTGCATGCCACCCATCAGCTTGATCGTGCCGTTACGGTTTTGAATGGTCTGCGCCCGGATCACCCCGGTGTTGTTGACCACGCTTTGCAGCAGGCTCCCAGCCGCCTGAGTGGTTAACAGAACTTGGCCACCGTCAGCCTGGATCAGACCACCGTTTTGAACCAGTGCATTCACCGCACCCTCGTTCACCGTGACATTGAGCAAGCCGTCCCCGACCAGGTCGAGGGTGATGGCGTTGCCAGCGGCGAGTGCCACCGTGCCGAGTTTTGCGGAGATCACACCCTTGTTGCTGACACTTGCACCCAACAAGGCGACATAGCCACCATCGGCATTGATGTCCCCCTCGTTGAGTATTGCCCCGCCACCTGTGCCAGAGAATTTGTAGTTGCCGGCCATGAAGTCACTGTCGGCAATATTCAGGGTTGAGGCTACCAGTCCACCCACGTTGACTTGTGCGCCTTTGCCGAACAGGATGCCATTCGGGTTCACCAGGAAAACTTTGCCATTGGCCGACAGACTACCCAATATGCTTGAGGGATCTGGCCCCAGCACGCGGTTAAGCGCGACCGAGTTGCTGTTGGGCTGCACAAATCGAACCGCTTCACTCTGCCCGATGTTGAAACTCTGCCAGTTGATCGCCGCGTTCTGCGTCGTTTGGGTGATGGTTGTGCTGCCCGCACCATTGCTGATGCTGGCGCTGCCCGCCGTAACAACCCCGCCCGCAGGCAATGCGTAGACTGTCGCACCGCATGCCATCATCAAGGAAGTAGCCAGGACTTTCAATGGAAAGCGTGCAGCAGTACCCAAAGCACCCGTGCAGGAAGAGATTTTTTTGCCAGCGCTTTTGGCGCTTTCGGAAACAGCTACAAAAGTGCCAGTCTTCTCATTCCATATGGATCGGTAGATACAGTTCATAGGGTAACTCCATTCATTTCTTTAGATTTTTTTGTATTGGTATTGGTGTTCATGTCGACTCAAGCGGATTAAAAATATTTCACACCCTGAATCCAGAATCGGCCGGAGGCGTCCGGGGCCGATGTTGCCGCCTCACTACCCAGTTTGCGGGCGTAATAAGCTTTCACGATAAAATTGTTTGTTTCCGACCAGTTGAGGCCCACACCCGCACCGCTCAGGGTTCTGCGGTTCGGCCCAGCTGCCCATGGATTCTTGTTGACGGTAACTGAACCTGTATCCATGAAGGCGATCAATTGCAACTGTCCAGGCATTTGTTCAGAGAACTTCGGCAGCAACATGCGTGCTTCCAAGTTTAAAACATACCCTTCGTCGCCATAAGCTTCGCCCTCCGGGTAGGCCCGTACGCCATACATGCCACCCAGACGCATTTTTTCAGATACATCCAGGTTTTTAGACGCCGCCTGGCCGTTGATAGAAGCGTAAAACGAGATGGTTTCGGTCACGCTTTGCAGCCGTGAGGCAGTGAATCCCAGCTTGTTGAATCGGCCATTGCTTTGTGCTGTAGCTGCATCAAAGGTTCTTTGAGAAGGAGTTTGCAGGTCGATGTTGCCAGTCGTACCGGTGAGAGAATAAGCGGTCACACCGAAATTGTCACGGTGGCCGCCATAAAGACTGGCCGCCAATACGCCCGCCTGCTTGTTGGTGACGGCTCCTGTCGAATCGACTTTGTCTTGAAACGTCTTCGCATCGTAGTTAAGCCCAGCGTAAAGATTGTTGTTGCGCGACCGGATGAGGGGGTAGCTGCCATAAATGCTCGCTGTCTTGGCCGTGCCGTTGGCTTGCAGGCTCTCGAACTCTCGACCCAGTGTGTAATCCAGGTAGCTGTAGGCAACGCCAGCGGTGGCTTTACCAAACTGCATCTGGTAGGAGGCACGCGCGTAGCTCAACCCCGGGCCAGACGTCAGTACGCGCAGCGTGGCTACGTCACCACGGCCGATCGGGTTGTTGAGGTTGATGGTCGCCCCGAGGCGGTTTTCACCGGTGTAGCGGTTTCCAGCGTTGTCAGCATCGATGCTCCCTGTCACTTTTCGCCCTGGCGTGACATCAACGATCAGGTCAGATGTACCCAGCTCGGTTCCAGGCACCAGGGTCGATTTGACGGTCACCCCGGGAACGTCTGACAGCAGCAACAGACGACTTTCCAGGGGAGCATTGGCGACCAGGTCTCCTTTGTTCAAACCGTCAAGAAGATCGCCCGCCAGATCATTGGAGAGATTCGTCTGGTTGTTCAAGGTGATCTTGCCGTATCTACCCTCGATTACCGCGATGGTGACCACGCCGTTCTTGATATCTTGTGCCGGCAGGTAGGCCTGGGCCAGAAAATAGCCGTTCTGGTGATAAAAAGCTGTAATTTTTGCTGACACTGTACGCAAGTCTGAGAGCGACAGTTCGCTACCGGGCTTGAACATGCTGACCGCGAGCAAAGTGTCTTCAGAATACACCTGAGAGCCTGTAATTTTCAGGCTCATGACAGCGATTTTTACATTGTCCGTCGCGGTTGGGGCAGGGGCCGCAATTGGCTTGAAATCCATGCTTGGCGTTGTTTTTTGTGGTACAGGCGTGGGCGGAATCTGCTGCATCTGGTTAGCAGCACCCGGAATTTGTTGAGCCAGAATACCTTGACTCAAGGCCAGAAAAGCAAAGGGGATCATCGTATTTTTGAACATAACTGCTTTCCAAAGAAACATAAAATGTAAATTCTAATATAAATCTTACAGTTTTTTTACAAAGCCTTATGTGCGGTAGGCTACATAAATGAGAGATTAGATACGTATTCACCCAATTAAGTGCTGACTCCCGCTATCATTTCAGGCTGAGCGCATGCGCCGGCCAAATCCTGTGTACTTATTGGTATGCAGGGGCATAGTCGTTAACCTGTGATTGATCAAAGACAACCTGGAATAAAAGTCTGCCGCGCCAATGCAACTTACTTGGCAATGGCGGTAGCCGACCACAAAGCAGGGGAAAACCGTATGGAGGAACTGACACTCGCCTGAATGAGTCGCGCCATCAGATTCACCCCCTTGGCGGGGCGGACGATGCTGATTTTGATGTGATTGCATACCGACTACGACGATCAATTTGTCAAATCACCGTGGATTCTCAAAAAACACGTAATTCGTCGCGTAGTCGCTGATTTCAAAATAGACTTTTTTCTCACCCGTGTCGGCGATCATGTTCAGGTTTTCATCCAATACACCGTAGCCATAGCGGTAAGCGCGGGGTTTGCCGTCATCGGTGCCTAGCGCGGTGCTGATTTTGTCAATTTTTAGAAAGCGGCGGACGACTTTGTCGCCAGCGTAGATTTCCAAAACGCCGTTGGTCCCGGTGTAATTTTGGATGTCACGGCTGATTTTGTTTTGTTGCTCTTGTGTACAACTAGCCAGCGTCAATAATACCAAGACTGGTATTAAAAGTGTAGTGAATGGTTTGTATTTTTGATTCATTTTGCAGGGTAATTGTTAATAAGATATTGAGCGTGATGGGTAACTTTGGGGACGATGGCTAGTAAGGGTGGCGACAGCGCTGCCACGGCGCTGAAAATCTCTGGCATTTTGTCGTTGGCGTATTCGTGCGCGATGAGGTTACGAAGTTCACGAATCTCTATCATTTGTGTGGCATCAAGCCAGCCACGTTTTTCAGCACGATAAATGCGGTCTAGCAAGGTGCTGCTGCCTACAAGTTCAATATCGTCTATGAGCCGAAATATCCGTTGCGTTAGCAGGTCAGCAAGCCTAGCAAAGCGACTTGTTAGTGATTCGAGTCGTTCAAGTGCTTCAGGTGAGTTTTGCGTTGCTGTATCCAGAAAGGTCTGGCAACGCTCTAAGGAAAAACTCAAATACTCCGCAGCAAGCTTTAAACCTTCAAGTTCTTGCACGAGTAGGGCGATTTGAGGTTTGACCATGGCTATGGAAGTCAGATTGGGTTAGGCAATTAAAACGCCAGTTTGCATCGCTATTTGTGGAAACGGCGCGTCGCCATCTGGAAAAACCGCAATATCTATTTTCCGTTCGCCAAGCTGGCGGTGGAGCTGCGACAAAATGGACAGTTTGTCCATCAGTTTGATTTTTTTTGACAACACCAGCAAGTCAATATCGCCGCCCTTGGCTGCATCGTCCGCCCGAGAGCCAAACAAATAGATGCTCGCAGCCATGTCTGCCTTGTGGATGGCTTGACTGACTGCTTGCTGCTCTTGTGTGGTTAAACGCATGATGTCAATTTTGGCACAATTTATGCCGTACTTTGTGCCATTTATTTTGCTGAGCGTTGCCGCATCGCCTCATACAAGCAAACACCACTGGCAACCGACACGTTCAAGCTCTCGACCGCACCCATCATGGGGATGCTGATCAGCTCGTCGCAGGTCTTGGCTGTCAGCTGGCGGATGCCGTCGCCTTCTGCGCCTAAAACCAAAGCAATTGGGCCTTTGAAGTCGGTTTGGTAGAGCGTTTTGGTGGCTTGGTCGCTGGTGCCGATGATCCAGATATTGCGTTCTTTCAGCTCATTCAGCGTACGCGCCAAGTTGGTGACCATGAAGTACGGCACGGTTTCGGCCGCGCCGCTGGCGACTTTGGCGACCGTGGCGTTGATGCCGGCGGCGTTGTCTTTGGGGGCGATCACCGCGTGCACGCCCGCGCCGTCGGCCACGCGCAGGCAAGCGCCCAGGTTGTGCGGGTCGGTCACGCCGTCCAGCACCAAAATCAACGGGTTGACGCGTTCAGCCAGTGGCACGTCTTCATTAGCCGCTTCCAAATTTTCGAGCAATTCATCAAGCGAATGCACTTGGGTGACGGCTTCAACCTTGGCAACAACGCCTTGGTGACCGTGGCCGCCCGCCAGTTTGACGAGGCGTTCGCCATCGGATTCGATCAATTTCATGCCCATATCGGACGCTTTGGCGATGAATTGGCGCATGCGCGCATCGCGGCGGCTGGCGTCGTGGTAGATCTCGATGACGGATTTAGGAGCGGTTTTGAGGCGCACATTGATGGCATGGAAGCCGAAGAGTACTTTTGAGGATGACATGGGGCTAATTATCGGGCTTTAGAAGTCAGCTTTTGGCCACGGCGTTTTGAATTGGTTAGAATTCAGGCTGTCAGGAGAGCGTTTTAGACAAAATCGTCAAGATTAAACATCACGATGTGTCGTAAAACCGCCGAAGGCGCAGGAGATTTCCAGGTGGGAAACTCTGAACGCTCAGGCACCAAGGACTGACAAGACGCTTGAAATCATTTTTTGAGCGTTCCTTGCTGGAGAGAGGTGACCCCTTGAGGTCATCCACCGAAGGAGCAACCAAGTTACCTATTTAACTTGCGAATCTCTCAGGTAAAAAGGACAGCCGGGGCATTGATCGACCGATTTTCATGCCCTAGGAGTCTTTTTTGTCTACTGAATCTGCCACTTCCGCATTGCCAATACCGCTTTTAAAGACGCCTTTGTACGACTTGCACGTCGCACTTGGCGCTCGGATGGTGCCATTTGCGGGCTACACCATGCCTGTGCAGTACCCCAGCGGCTTGGTCGCCGAGCACCACCACACCCGCAACCACGCCGGTTTGTTTGACGTATCCCACATGGGCCAGTTGCGCCTGGTCGGCCCGGACGCCGCCGCCGCCTTTGAAACCCTGATGCCGGTGGATGTGATCGACCTGGCGGTGGGCAAGCAGCGCTATGGGCTGCTGACCAACGAGGCGGGTGGCATTATTGACGATTTGATGTTCTTCAAGGTCGCGGATGACGAGATTTTTGTCATCGTCAACGGTGCTTGCAAGGCGGGTGATATTGCGCACATCCAGCAACATATCGGTAATCGCTGCCAAATCATCACCATGCCAACCCACGGTTTGCTGGCCTTGCAAGGGCCGCAGGCGGTGTCGGTGATGGCCAGATTGACGCCCGGAATTGAGACGCTGGTGTTCATGATCGGCGGACGTTTCAACATCGCAGGTGCAGATTGCTTTGTCACCCGCAGTGGCTACACGGGTGAAGATGGCTTTGAAATCTCGGTATCTGCCGAGCAAACCGAGATGCTGGCCAAAGCGCTGCTGGCCGAGCCGGAGGTCAAACCGATTGGTCTGGGCGCGCGCAACTCGCTGCGCCTGGAGGCCGGGCTGTGTTTGTACGGCCAAGACATCGACGCGACGACCAACCCCGTCGAGGCCGGGCTGGGCTGGGCCATGCAAAAGGTACGTCGCGCGGAGGGTGCAAGGGCGGGTGGTTACATTGGTGCTACAAATATAATAGCTGCACAGGCAATAAATACGCCGGCTAGTGTGCAAAATGAGCCTAAAAATGGGCAATTATTAGCCAAATCACTGAAAAAACGCGTCGGTTTGGTCGCTTTAGACCGTGTCCCTGTGCGCGAACACACCGAATTGCTAGACTTGAATGGCAAACGTATCGGTGAAGTCACCAGCGGCTTGTTAGCGCCGACGATCGATAAACCGATTGCGATGGGCTACGTTAGCGCTGAATTCTCTGCGGTAGGCACCCGAATCAACGCCATTGTTCGCGGTAAAGTCGTGGCTATGGAAGTTGCGTCTATGCCGTTTGTGCCAAACCGTTATTTCCGTGGCTAATTTTTCAAAGCAGAATAATTAGAATCTGACCCCAATTAATTTTTTAGGAGAAATCACATGACATTGAAATACACCGAAGACCACGAATGGCTGAAGATTGATGGCGATACCGCCACTACCGAAGGGGTTGTCGTTACCGTGGGCATCACCCACCACGCGCAAGATGCATTGGGTGATGTGGTGTTTGTGGACTTGCCCGAAGTAGGCGCTCTGTTTGCCCAAAAAGAAGTGGCTGGCGTGGTGGAGTCTGTCAAAGCCGCAGCGGATGTCTATATGCCTGTGGCTGGCGAAATCACAGAGGTGAACGAAGCCTTGCGTGCTGACCCGGCATTGGCAAACTCCGACCCACTGGGTGCGGGCTGGTTCTTCAAGGTCAAACTGTC
>JAYWCQ010000023.1:0-8264 GCA_043780435.1 Polaromonas sp. | reverse complement strand
AAAGTCATGCCCGCTGGCAGCGCTGGGCCCGTTGGGTCCAAGGCAATCGTCGAGTTGGCCGCTGTCGCCCCAACGCCGTTCACAAAGTCGTTGCCGCGGATGTTGGCGATCGGTGTCGATGCCGTGCCTGCCACCGCTGTGCCGGTCTCAGCCACCGGGTTGATGGCTGCTGTCACCGTCACGGTGACCACTGCAGGGTCGCAGATCGCATTGTTAGGTACTGCCAAACACACCTGGTAGGTGTAGCTGGTGGTGCCCACAAAGCCGGCTGTCGGTGTGAAGGTGATCGCGCCTGTGGTGGTGTTCACCGAGGTCGTGCCGTTGGCCGATGCCGTGGTCACGAGCACCGAGGCCGGGTTGATCGTGCCGCCCACGTTGGTGTCGTTGGCCAATACCGCTGTCGTCACAGGTGTGGCCGCCGGGGTTGTGACGCCGCCGTCATCGACCGCATCGATGGTTGGTGTCACCACATTAGTGTCCGTCGCGCTGTTGTTGCCCGGGACCGGGTCGGTCGTGCCGACCGGTACGGTCGCGGTCGCGATGTTGGCGACGTTGCCGCTGGTCGCGGTCACGCTCGCGGTCACGCTGCAGGTCGCGGAGCCGCCGTTGGGCAGGGTCGTGATCGCAAAGCCGGCTTCAATTTGGGCCACCGTCGGCGAGGCCGGGCCGGTTGCACCGCCGGCATAGGTGCAGGATACGGCTGTCTTGCTCAAGCCCGTCGCAGCTGGGTCGGTCAAGAGCGCACCATCGGCTGGGCTGGGGCCCGCGTTGCTCAAGACGATGGTGTAGATCGTTGTGCCGCCCGCGTTGACGCTGGCGACGCCGTCGGTTTTGCTGATCGATAGATCAGCCACCGGGTTAAACACAACCGTCGCCGGTGTCACGGGTGCTACCAAGTTAGAAAGACCCGTGAAATTAGCCGCCCCGTTGCTAAAAGTACCCGCAGTTGACACTGAAGTCACAGGTACTGTGATCGTACAACTTGCCGTACCCGCTGCAATTGTGCCATTTGCCAGTTGCGCAGTACCCGAACCAAAAACCGTTGTGAGCGTGCCATTACAGCTGTTTGTAGAAGCACCAGCCGCAATCGTTAAACCAGCAGGCAAGGTGTCCAGAAAATCTAGATTGGCTTGGGCTGGATTTCCAGCAACATTGTTAAGCACGATAGTTAATGTGCTGGTAGCACCAACTAATAGTGGCGATGGCGAGAATGACTTGGTGATTGTTGGCGGCTGTACTACGTTAACGCAAGCCTCTTGACTATTCACAGCATTCACAGCAGCTCGGTTGCGCAGTCCGGTACTTGTCCCTAGGGCTCCACAAGTAGCATTGGCTGCCGACAAGCCCAACGCCGTGTAAACAATGGTGATATCGTATTGATGCACCGCTGAAGCAGCAATCGCTTGATTTGTTGCCAATGCGTAGGGACCAACCAATGGCGTCAAAGCACCACCAGCTGGCGCGCCGCTGCCAGAATTGGCTGTGTTTGCCGAAACAATTGTGATACCAGCAGGGAAAAGCAATGTATCTACTAACGTATAGGTGCCGGCAAGCGCCGTGTTGTTATTACGCACAACCACACGGTAGGTAACCGAAAATTCATTGCTATTGGCAGTCGCTGTGGGGCCAGACAAAACTGTCTTGGTATGCTGCAAAACCACATCCGTGTCTGTAGCAGACACACTGGTTCCTGTCGGCAACGTAATACCCGTTGGCGGCGTGACCGTTGCCGTATTTGCGACACTAGTTTGAGCCAAAGCACCAGGGCTAGCCAATAAAAATGTACAAGCCAGAATCGCCAATAGCGATCTAGCAGCTGAAGTGAATCGATTCATGCTAATCATCAGTTAAACCCCAGTTGCGCTTACGGAGCACGTCAACGTTAATGTCACACTACCCGTGTTAGGTAATGTTGGAATGGTCAAGCCCGGACTTTGCAATGCCGCAGCCGAGGGCGCGGCAGGGTACACAGCGCCACCAGCAGCAGCGCAGCTCACTGTCGAGCAGGTTAATCCAGTAACTGCGGGGTCTGTAACAACAGCATTATTTGTAGCTAACAACCCATTGTTGGACACCATGATGCTGTAGAAACCGTTGTGCTGCGCAGTGTGATAAGCAGTCAAAGTGTTGGCAACGGCACCTCGGGTCTCCTGAATCGGCGAACCTGAGTTAAAAGGCCGCCCACCAACGATTGAAAAAGTGAGGTCAACAGCTGCAGCACCAGCGCCAACGGAGTAGGCCGGATGCATCAAAACTCCACCCGTCCAGCTGTTTGCGGGAAAGGAGAATGTTTGCAGGGTTTCCGTAGCCGAGCAAGAAGCTGCAGCCTGCGCATTCGCAACCGTCGGCAGAACCAATAAACTAGAAAACAAACAAATCGTCAAAATTTGGAGCAAGCTAGTTCCCCGCACTTTATTTAACGGCTTATTGTTCGAGAACATTTTTTTATGGTTTCATTTTTTGACGGCCTGAACCACAGTTGAATTGAATAACTTCAAGTAAGCTAGATTCAATTAGGTATTTAGTAGTACAAGATTATCAATATTTTACAGATTGAAACACATTAAATCAATACTTTCAATTCAGTCTATCGACAAAAAACAACGCGAATTCGTGCATTAATTCACGATTTTTTCATTTTCTTGGCGTGAGAATATTTTGCAACTTGTTAAATTCGAAAATTTTTAATTTTTAACCATCATGTTCTACGGGCCATTTTTTGTGATTTCTCTAGGGCGTCCCTGATCGTCAATAGCGACATAAGTAACCGATGCTTCTGTAACTTTGATGTAACGACCTTGGCTTCTAAAGCGTTCGGCAAAGACCTCAACCTTAACCGTCACAGAAGTTCTACCAATCCGTGTCACTTCCGAGAAAAACGACAAAATATCGCCCACACGCACGGGTTGCTTGAATATGAACTCGTTCACCGCTACCGTTGCCATGCGCCCTTGCGTGTGCCTTGCAGGGATGACACTGCCTGCCAAGTCCACTTGCGCCATGACCCAGCCACCAAAAATATCGCCGTTGGCATTGCAATCCGCCGGCATGGGAATCACCTTGAGCACCAACTCTTTGTCGATTGGCAGCGCTACATTGGGTGCCAAAGAAGAATTTTGAGGGCTGTTACTTGCAATCATGGACATCAGAGACAATCTATATTTAAAAGTACATCTAACGACGCAATAGCGTTACAAGTAGATGTACAAAATTTGTAAAAAGAGATTATCTAAGATGCGCGGTTATAGTCACCTTAATGCTGCAGATGTTGCACCCAATTCTGTAGCAACGACACCACAAACGGCCATACCTCGTTCCGACTGGAGCACGTTAGCCAGGCTGTTTCCCTACCTGTGGCAGTACAAATGGCGTGTTATTGCGGCGCTGACCTTTATGATTGGTGCCAAAGTGGCCAATGTGGGTGTGCCGCTGCTGCTGAAACAGCTGGTGGATACGATGAATCCCAACCTCGTCTCTGGCACTCAAGCACTGCTTGTCGTACCCGTTGCCTTGCTCATAGGTTACGGATTGCTCAGGTTATCCACAAGTTTATTCACAGAACTGCGTGAGCTGGTGTTCGCCAAAGCCACCGAAGGCGCAGCGCGCAGCATTTCGCTGGAAGTTTTCCAGCATTTGCACAATTTGAGCCTGCGTTTTCACCTGGAACGCCAAACCGGCGGCATGACGCGGGATATCGAGCGCGGCACCCGCGCCGTGCGCACGCTGATTAGCTTTACCCTCTTCAACATCGCCCCCACGTTGATTGAAATGGCGCTGGTGTTGACGCTTTTGGCGGTCAAATTTGACGCTTGGTTTGCCTGGATCACCGTGGCTGCACTGGTCGTTTATATCACCTACACCGTGACCATCACCGAATGGCGCACCCAGTTCCGCAAGAAAATGAACGAGTTGGACGGCGCAGCCCACACCCGCGCTATTGACTCGCTGCTTAACTATGAAACCGTCAAATACTTCAACAACGAAGAATTTGAAGCCAAACGCTATGACGAAAATTTAGAGAAATTTCGCGCCGCCTCGGTCAAAAGCCAAACCACGCTGAGCATGCTCAACACCGGGCAGCAGCTCATCATCGCCACCGCCCTGGTCGCCATGCTGTGGCGTGCCACCCAAGGCGTGGTCGATGGGCGGATGACGCTGGGCGATTTGGTGATGGTCAACGCCTTCATGATCCAGCTGTACATTCCGCTGAACTTTTTAGGCGTGATCTACCGCGAAATCAAGCAAAGTTTGACCGATTTGGACAAAATGTTCACCCTGCTGGAGCGAGAACGCGAGATTGCAGACACCCCAGGGGCGCAAAACCTTCAAATTACCTCAAAAACAGGCTCAAATACGACTCTAGCCGGCGTATTTATTGCCCATGACGCTATTAATAACATAGCAAATTCAGCCCGCACATCGCCTGACATCAGCTTTCAAAACGTCCATTTTGCCTATGAGGCCAGCCGCCCCATCTTGCACGGCATCAGTTTTACCGTGCCGGCTGGCAAAACGGTCGCCGTGGTTGGCCCCTCCGGCGCAGGTAAGTCGACGCTGGCGCGGCTGCTTTTCAGGTTTTATGACGTGCAGCAGGGCACGGTTTCCATCGCCGGCCAAGACATCACAACCGTCACCCAAGCCAGCCTGCGCGAGGCGATTGGCATTGTGCCGCAGGACACCGTACTGTTCAACGACACCGTGGCGTACAACATTGCCTACGGCAGGCCGGGCGCCACGCAAGAACAGGTGGAAGAAGCGGCCAAGTCGGCACGGATTCACGACTTCATCGCCGCCACCCCGCTGGGCTACCAAACCATGGTGGGCGAGCGTGGGCTGAAGCTCTCTGGCGGCGAGAAACAACGCGTCGCCATCGCCCGCACGCTCTTGAAAAACCCGTCGATTCTGATTTTTGACGAAGCGACATCAGCTTTGGACAGCGCCAACGAACGCGCGATTCAAGCCGAGCTGCAAAGCGTGGCTCAAAACAAGACCACCCTGGTGATTGCCCACAGGTTATCCACAGTGGTGGACGCGCATGAGATTTTGGTCATGGATGCTGGCCACATCGTCGAGCGCGGCAACCATGTGCAACTTTTGGCGCTGGGTGGCGTGTATGCGCAGATGTGGGCGCTGCAGCAAAGCGGTGGGGATGAATGAATCCTCTGGCATCTCCCGCTTAAACGCCCGTTGCGCTCACCGTACAGGTCAGCGTCAATGACACGCTGCCCAAGGCGGGTAGGGTTGGAATGGTCAAACCCGGACTTTGAAATGCCGCCACCGTGGGTGAGGCAGGACAGACTGCGCCGCCCGCAGCTGTACAGCTGACCGTTGAACAAGTTAATCCAGCCACCACAGGATCGGTGACCACCGCACCATCTGCGGCAGAAGGACCGTTGTTGGTCACCGTGATGGTGTAGGTGTTTGTGTCGCCTGCAACCGTGGTGGTTTTGGCGTCGGTTTTTGTCAGTCTCAGGTCGGCCACGTTGCGCGTATTGGTGTAGGTGCACACAATGGCAGTGTCGCTTGTCCCCACGGTCAAGGTACTGCCCGACAAACCTGTTGTGCCGCTACAGGTCAAGCTGGGGGTGTAGTTGATTGCACTGCCGGTGTTGAAGGCCTCTGCCAAGGTCAGCACGCTGCCGACGTAGACGGTTTGCGCTGCACCGGTGTCTGTTTCCGTCGCTGTGTTAGCTACTGAGGGTAAGCTGGTCAGACCGGTCGCACTGACGGTGACGGCGTCGTTCAAGAAGGCATTGACCCAAGCTTTACGCAAGGTGACGGTGGCCTTTTTCTTGGTATTTGTAAACGTACAAACAGCCGTGTTGTTCAGCCCGAGCAAGTCTGCGTTTATGGTTCGCGTTGCACTGTCGACTCTCACAAACGGTGCGGGACTGCCATCCGGCCTGACACATGTAATCACTGCCCCAGGTCCCCAACCTGCAGCAAGAGTTTCTTCGATTTTGATGGTTCTCGTGGTTGCCGCCAACGGAATGGAGACTACTTGTGATTGCGTGTCTGAAAGCGTGAAACTGCTGACGCTTGTCGTGCCACCGTTTGGTGCAGATGCGGAAAATTGGAAACTCTGTGGGTCGCCCGAAGGCGTTGTTTTCTTGATTATTTGAACCCAACCTTGCACGGTAGCACTCACTAAAGTGGCTGAAACGGGGCCACTCAAACACTTGGAGTCAGGTATTGGAATAATATTAGCCGCATTGCACGCATAAGGCTGCTGGGCATTCCAGGCGATGGTGTAGGGTACATTCAATCCACCAGAACCCGCTGCAGGCTGACAGCGAATCTTGACACTTTTCATTAGTAAGGTTGCAACGCCACCACCCACATAATCACCACACGTGTCTTGCGCACCAACGAATGTGGGCTCCAATTCAGCAAATGGCGCAGGGCTCGATGGGAAAGTAGCAACAGAACACGTACCACCTAGAGCATCAGGAACATTACCAACTTGTCCAATGAAATAAGCAATATCATACCGGTTGGTATTCGTGCCCGAAACATCCGCGATGACGTCCACTAAAACGTCCGTACCAGCCAAACAAGTGGTCAACGTGTTTGCCGCAGGCTGCGAGAATGTTAAAACAGTGGTGAATTCCTTGGCTGTACAAATACCATTTCGGCCAATTCGATCGCCGATACAAGTTAAATCATTCACAGCAGTCACTGTCGCAGTCGTAGTCTGCGCGTGCAAGGCAGAATAGCTCAAGCTGAGCATACAAAAAAATAAAGGCCTTGCGAATAGTCGCAATTTGCTTAAATTCAATACCTGAAAAATATTTTGCATTGCTTGCTTGCTTTCATATTTATTACTTTTTAAATTTAAATATTACTAAAGTGTAACAAAAAAAGATAGGCCAGCCATAAAACCAAAACTAATACTAAAACTAAAAACCAAAATGTGAAAAATTCAATGCATTTGAGCCTAAAAACAACACAAGTGAGGTCAAGACTTAAGTCGCTCCCCCATCCACCGCAGCAAATCCACCCACATTTGCCGCGTTTCGCTGTCCAGCGGGGTGCGCTGGGCGTTGGGCAGTTCGATGGTCACGACCGGCATGCCTTTGTGCACGCCGCCATAATTGCCCAAGGAGCCTGGGAAGATGCCGACTTGGTCGAGGTACAAGCGCCCTAGTTTTGACGGTGGCATGGTCGGGCCATCAAAATCGAGCACGCCGTAGGGCGCGTGGATGCTGACGATCAAGTTCGGCTTGAATTTGGCCATTTCGTCGTGCAAAAATTTCGATTCTGGCTCGGACAGCGGCTCTTTGCCTGGCCAGCGGCGCGGGTCTTTGTTGGTGCGCTGCTCCCAGTAGACTTTGGCATCACGCGCCCAATTCGGGGTGGGGAAGCTGCGGTTCAGGTCCACGCCGTTGGCATTGACGCGCTTCGCGGGCTGCGCCATCAGCCCATCGGGGTTGAGCATGGGGATAAACCGCCAATGGATGCCGCCCACCACCATCACCTTGAGTTTGGCCGGACTGGCAGGGTCGTCGCCCAGCGTGATCACATCTCGTTTCAACAGCGGCACACCTTTGACGGAACGCGCACCGGTATCCACCAAATTGGCTTGCACACACAGCGGCTGTGTGACACCAGGCAGGTGGCGTGCCATGTTTTTGCAAAAAACGGCGTTTTTAAGATCGTTTTCAACCTTATTTTAGGAGTAAGCCGGCGTATTTATTGCCTAAAGTACTATTAATAATATAGCAAACTTTAACTTGGCCGACATATTAAAATCTGTACGAGGTGCGGATTCTCATGCATCCGCTGATGCGTCCAGTACATCTTCCGGTGCAACATTTTGCCGCGCCAAGCGCTCGCTTTTCCAATACACGTCGTCGCCCACCTTGCCGTCAACCACCATTCGATTGAGCACACGGGAGAGCACAAACATCAAATCGCTCAGCCGGTTCAGGTACTGACGGGGCGAATCGTTGATCATTTCCGACTCACCCAACGCCACCACCGCCCGCTCCGCCCGACGCGCCACGGTGCGGCAGACATGCGCCTGCGAGGCCGCGCGGTTGCCAGCTGGCAAGATGAACTCGGCTAACTTGGGCAAAGTCGCGTTGTAGGTTTCCAAAGCGTCGTCCAAGTCAACAATCGCCTCTTTTTTAAGCAACTCAAAGCCAGGAATCGACAATTCGCCACCTAAATTGAAGAGCTGGTGCTGGATTTCAACCAACACATGCCGCACGCCATCCGGCAGCGTCTCGCACAACAGCACGCCGATGTGCGAGTTCAACTCA
>JAYWCQ010000022.1:0-22747 GCA_043780435.1 Polaromonas sp. | reverse complement strand
GGCGTCGATTTCTTGCATCATCCAGCTGCGCGAATAATGGCCGACGTTGACGCGCTCAGACATTTTGTTGCCCAACTTGGTCGCCAGCACCCAGTCGTGCCGTTGCCCCGCTAAAATCTCGCCGACCATGGTTTCAGACGCACCCTTGGTGTACACATCGGCGGTGTCGATGTAGTTGATGCCATTGGCATGTGCATCTGCGACGATGGCTGTCGCCTCATTTTTCTCCGTTTGGTCGCCAAACATCATGGTGCCCAAACACAGGGCGGAGACTTGTAAATTGCTGTCGCCTAAGTTGCGGTATTTCATGGTTTCTCGCTTCGTCGATTGTGGAAGTTGCTATGTTACACGTACACTTATGCCATGAACCCACAAACCTTATTTCTCCCACTTAAAAACGCCAAACTTGGTGCCCTGAAACTCGGCCTAGGCGGTGCGCCATTGGGCAACCTGTTCACCGCTGTTTCTGAGATAGATGCTCAAACTATCATCCAACAAGCCATCAACGACGGCTGCACCATGTTCGACACCGCGCCGCATTACGGCCACGGCTTGAGCGAACAGCGCTTTGGCTACGCGTTGCGCCAGTTGCCGCGCGACAGCTTCACCTTAAGCAGCAAAGTAGGGCGCATTTTGAAACCGAGCGCGACGGCCGAGCGCAACCAGCTGAACTTCGTCAACATCTTGCCCTACAACCAGCACTGGGATTATTCTGCAGCCGGCGTGCGACGCAGTGTCGAAGACAGTTTGCAGCGTATGGGCATGGCATACCTTGATGTGGCTTTTATCCACGATTGCTGCTCGATCTGCCACGGCGACAACTACCCTAAAGTATTGCGCCAAGTGATTGACGAAGCGATTCCTGAGCTGCAAAAAATGAAACGCGAAGGCTTGATTCGCGCCATAGGACTAGGCGTCAACGACGTACAGGTTTGCTTGGATGTACTGAAAGAAACCGTACTAGATTGTATTTTGCTTGCTGGTCGCTACACGCTGGTAGACCACAGCGGTTTTGCTGAATTGCTACCGATTTGTGAGCAACGCGGCATGCGCATCGCTATTGGTGGCGTGTTCAATTCAGGGATTTTGGCAACGGGTGTCCGCGGTACCGACAAGCTCTTGTTCAATTACGACAGCGCCCCAGCCGAGTGGGTAGAGCGCGTGCGGGCGATTGAGGTTGTTTGTGATGAATTCAACGTACCACTACGGGCAGCCGCTTTGCAGTTCCCGCTGGAGCATCCAACAGTTGATACGGTTTTGCTCGGTGCGAACCAGCTCAACCATTGGGCAGATGCTGTGGCCATGCTGCAGCACACGATCCCCGCTGCGTTTTGGCAAAAACTCAAAGCCGAGGGATTGATTCCAGCCAACGCCCCCGTACCAACGTAGCTACAAATTCAAACGCCATGTTCATAGACGCGCACTTCCACAGCTGGCAGTTGTCGCGCGGTGATTACGGCTGGCTCACGCCAGATATCGGCGCTATTCACCGCGATGTGGCGGTGGCGGATTGGAAAAAGCTTGCCGAACCCCTAGGCATCACCGGTGGCATCATCGTGCAAGCGGCGGCTACGGTGGCGGAAACTAGGCATTTGTTGGCGCTGGCAGAGGCGAATCCTGCTGTTTTAGGCGTTGTGGGTTGGGTCGATTTCACCGCTGCAGATGCCGTTTTGCAGATAGAACAACTCGAAAAACATTTTAAATTGAAGGGCTTGCGACCCATGTTGCACGATTTGCCCGATCCTGCATGGGTTTTGCAGCCCGCCGTTCAGCCAGCACTGGCGGCTATGGAGAAGCATCACTTAGTATTTGACGCCTTGATTCGACCCGCGCACTTGCCACATATCCTTACCATCGCCCAGCGCTACCCCAAGTTAGCCATCGTCATCGACCACGGCGGCAAACCTGAGATTGCACGCGGCGTAGAAACGGCTTGGCAGCCTTGGGCGCAGGGTATGGTGGCGTTGGCGGAAAGGCCAAATGTGAGTTGTAAACTCTCTGGCTTGTTAACTGAAGCCGGAAAATCGCCACACTCCACTGTCTGCACACCTTGGATTGAATGTATTCTGGAAGTATTTGGTACTGAGCGAATTATATGGGGCAGTGATTGGCCAGTTTTAGAGCTGGCGAGTGATTATCAATCGTGGTTTGAAGAATGTTACTTATTGACCAAGAAATACTCTCAGTCGGAAAGCGATAATATATTTTCTAATAACGCCACTCGTATCTACAAATTGTCGGTAATTTAAATTTAAATGGAGAAAACCATGGCTGCTTATATTCTCGTAGATTCTCAACTCACCAACCCAGATTTGTACGAAAGCTATAAACTCATCGCCAGACCGCTGGTTGAGTCTTACGGCGGGGAATACCTGTCCAGAGGCGGTCCGATTTCATTGAAAGAAAGCAAACTTTGGACGCCAACTCGTATGGTGTTGCTGCGGTTTCCATCGGTTGAAGTTGCAGAGAAATTCTATAATTCTGCCGAATACCAAGAGGCGTTAAAAATTAGCGCCCAATCATCTGAGCGCACGTTCATGATACTCGAAGGCATGTAAATTGCTATGTATTTTATAGCATATTAGGCAATTAATACGCCGGATATATGCTTATTTGAACATCTATTTCGCACCACGCTGTGTTTGCAGAGCTATAAACGCATTGAAGGCGCTAAAACTTTCGGTGATAGGCCGAAACTTAGTTTTGTTGCTATTTATGTGAAACTCCATTTGCGCCAATGCCGCACAAGCTGCTTCAAGCGTTGAAAGCTGATATGGTTTTCGGGCTTTGCGAATAGTATATTGACCCACTGGTAAATCCCGCAAAACCAATCTGGGTAAAGTCTGTAAGTAGGGGTTTTTAATGAGTATTTTGCGGCTCTTGCGCCAAGTGCCATCAATAATAATCAAACGAATATTGCTAAAATCTTTCAATAATATTGAATTTAATTCAGGCGATGGTGAAATACCTAGAGAATGGTCTTCTAGCGTTGTCGGATAGAGCAATATTGCATTCTTGGCAGATAAACTGTTTTTCAATAACCCATCTTCAAATACTTCACCGGTTAATAATTGACTGTTTGGCAAACACAAATGCAATAACCGCGCTGTGCCTTTTGTCTCGGTTACTTCCAGCGGATGCTGCAGTATCAAAACCTCGATGTCAGTATCAACTTTTGATATTAAATGGCAAATACAGCCGGTTTTGGCTCGTAGGCACGTGGGGCAAGATGGGCGCATGGTGTTGTACCATTATCTTTTCAAATGAACTGGACTATATGAAATCACGTCACCTCATTGGACTTATTTTGAGCTTGTGCACCGTTGCTGCCCACAGCGAAACCATCAACTTCTACGCTGCAGCGGGTGTCAAAGTACCGGCGGAAGAGATTATCACGGCGTTTGAACGGCAAACTGGCCACACAGTTGTGCGTTTGTATGATACAGCGGGTGCAGCGGAAGAAAAGTTTGTAGCCGCAGGCAAAGCAGGTGTTTTGCAGGGTGTTTTGATAACTACCGAAGTCCGTATCAACAAGGCAAGCACTACAAATACGGGAGCACTTCAGGCTGGTAAATTATTGGCTGTAGGCGATACCTTGGCTGGCGTGGCAATGTCAGCCAACTTTGCACAAGCAAACCCAGGCATCGTTATTGATACCACGGATAAGCTGAAGCAAGCGCTACTGAGCGCCAAGCGCATCGCTTTTTCTGACCCTGCACGCGGCGCGACTGTGGGTGTGCATTTCATTGGCGTGATTGAGAAGTTGGGCATCAAGGACGAGGTATTGGCTAAATCAACCAAGGCTAAAGACGGGATTGAAACCATGCGCTTGGTGGCTGCAGGTGAGGCAGATGTGGGTATCACACAAGTGAGTGAAATCGTGCAATCGCAGCCTAAACTGCTGCTCGGTGCCTTTCCGAAAGAGCTGGAACTGGCGACACGCTACAGCTCTTGGGTTGCGAACAGTGCGAGTGATCCAACAAAAGTGCTTGCGTCGGCGTTTGCCAGCGAAGCAGGACGCAGCAGTTTGTCTAAAAACGGTCTACGTGTACCTTAAACACTGCAAAGCAAACGCAAATTTATGGTTAAGTCTATGGTTTAGGAACCCGAATGCGGCTGATCATCAGCGAGCCAGAGATGGCAAACATCAGCACCAGTGGGTGAAACTTGAAGCCAGCGATCAGATATTCGCCAAACCACATGTCTTCTCGCACCGCGCCGTACCAAGTCGCTAAAGCCATGATGGCGACGAGGACGATGGAGGTCGGAATGGGGGTGCCTTCAAAAAACTTGACTTTGCCCGATTCGTCTGCAAAACCTTCTGCCGTGACGTTAAACCGCGCCAAGCGCGAGACGCCGCAAGCCACGAAAAACACCAAGATCACCCGGTCGTACAAGCCCTGCATGCCGCAGCCGTAGGCGATGATGGCAGGCGCGACGCCAAATGAAATAATGTCAGCCAAGGAGTCCAATTCCCGCCCCAAAGCCGACGATTTTTGCCGCCAGCGGGCAATACGGCCATCAAAAATATCAAAAATCAATGCTGCCAACACCAAAGCGCAGGCAAACAAAATATGGATTTCTTCCTGCGTCTCCAGGTAGCTCATCGTCGAAAACAGCGCCCCTGTGCCACACACCGCGTTGCCCAGTGTGAACCAGTCGGCCAGTGCAAATTCCCGAATCATAGAAAAGGGTTTTGGTTTTGCGTTAGCAGGTGTCAGGTTTAAAGGTTTTTTATCGCTCATAAGTGCAATATAGCCTAAGTATGGGATATGTAAAGAGAGCGTCTAAAGGTAATTTTTAGGAATTAACGACGGTAGAGTTGACACAGATCAGCCAACTGCTGCGCATGTTGCGGCTGAACTTGCTGCCAACTGAAGCGCCACTCCCAATACCCTTCGCCGATGCCGGGCAGGTTCATGCGGCAATCACCACCTAAACCCAGTACGTCTTGCAAGGGGTGGATGGCGGTGTCTGCTACGCTAGCGCAGGCGGCGGCGATCAGCTGCCAGTGGATATTTGACTCATTTTCAGCGCTGAGGCGCAGATATTTACGTACATGCTCGCGTTCTGTGGCGGAGGTTTCTTGCCACCAGCCTTGTGTCGTGTTGTTGTCGTGCGTACCGGTGTAAACGGCAGTGTTGGCTTCATAGTTATGCGGCAGGTAAGCGTTGCCGTTGTCAAACGTGTCACCACCAAAGGCGAAATGCAAAATCCGCATGCCTGGCAGGTTGAATTGACGACGCAAGGCGTTGACCGCTGGGGTGATGATGCCCAAATCTTCAGCAATGATGGGTAAGTCGCCTAACTGGGCATGAATCGCCTCAAAGAGCGCAGCACCAGGGCCCGCTTTCCATCGGCCATGGATGGCGGTAGGCTCATCAGCGGGAATTTCCCAATAATCTTCAAAACCACGAAAATGGTCAATCCGCAGCATATCGACCAGCTCAAACGTGCGCCGAACGCGTTGTACCCACCACGCAAAACCGTCGGATTGATGCGCACTCCAACGGTACAGCGGGTTGCCCCAGCGTTGCCCCGTGGTACTGAAAAAATCAGGCGGAACACCGGCGACCACTTGCGCTTTTCCGTTGCCATCAAGCTCAAATAAATCTTGCCGTGCCCATACTTCAGCGCTTTGGTAGGCAATGAAAATAGGCGCGTCACCGACGATGCGAACCCCGTTTTGGTTCGCGTAAATTTTGAGCTTGTGCCATTGCCTAAAAAAACACCATTGGCAAAATGTCCAAAAAACGATTTGAGGTGCATATTCTTCACGGGCGGTTTGCAAAGCTTGTGATTGGCGCTGTGCTAATTCAACTGGCCAGTCGCTCCAGTCACGCCAGCCGTGCACGTCATTCAATGTCATGAACAAGGCGTAATCTGGCAACCAATCGGCTTGGGACGCTTCAAACTGCGCTAAATCGAATCGTTCACGCTCAGGAGCCATAGTTGAAAAGCGTTTTGCAGCTAGCTCTAACCGCGACATTCGCCATGGAACGACAGAGCTAAAATTGAGTCTTTGATCTGAAAAATCTGTTGCTGTAGCACTATCCGGTATCACATCGGCGGCGTCTAACCAGCCGAGTTCTACCAATTCATCCAAGTCGATTAGCAGTAAGTTGCCTGCAAAGGCAGAACTGCTCATGTAGGGTGAATTGCCTGGCCCGATGCCGCCCAAGGGCAAAATTTGCCAGAGTTTTTGCCCTGCTTTAGCCAGCCAGTCGACAAAATGGTAGGCCGAAGCTCCCAAGTCGCCTGAACCATGTGGCCCTGGCAAGCTGGTGGGGTGTAGCAAAATGCCGCTTTGGCGGGGTAGTTTCATCGGTGAATTTCTTGAAAACTTTAAAAAGCTTGAAGCAAAACCAAACTGTGCGCGGCCAGTGGATAGCTTTGTTCACCTTGGCTGCACCATTCAGATTGGCCGAGCGGATGTGTTGTGTCTAGCCGAGTTTGCCAATTGCCAGCGGGCAGAGTGAAAGTGTGATCACAGTGTTCGGCGTTGATCAGCATCAGCACAGGTGTAGCTGATAGACCCGGCTCGCCAATCAAGCACCCCATCACTTGACTGTTTGAATCTTGCCAGTCATCACCTTGCAAGGGTGTGCCGTCGCTTTTTAGCCAAGCTAAATCGTGCAGACCAGCAGCATTGACGATGCCGCTGTACCAGTGATTACCCAA
The DNA here is from genome assembly GCA_043780435.1 of Polaromonas sp. GTDB lineage: Bacteria > Pseudomonadota > Gammaproteobacteria > Burkholderiales > Burkholderiaceae_C > Aalborgiella. The sequence goes on along the minus strand of JAYWCQ010000022.1, from coordinate 16,066 downwards.
AGGCAGTAATTGGCGGCGCAGCGCAAGCACGTGGGCGGTAAAGGCGACCAAGTCGTCATCGACCGCCGCCCAATCTAGCCACGTGGTGGCGTTGTCTTGGCAATACGGGTTGTTGTTGCCTTGCTGGGTATGTCCTAGCTCGTCGCCCGCGCACAGCATGGGTGTACCTTGCGCAAGCAGTGAGGTGGCGAGCAATGCACGCTGCAAGAGACCGCGCAGCGCGTTAACTTCAAAGTCATCGGTAGCGCCTTCAACACCGCAGTTGAAGCTTAAATTGTGCCCATGGCCGTCTCGGTTGTTTTCACCATTGGCTAGGTTGCGCCGCTGGTTGTAGCTGAGCAAATCGTGCAATGTGAAACCGTCGTGCGAGACGACGTAGTTGACAGACTCAGCTGGGGCACGGTTGCGTGGTTGGTAAATATCTGACGAGCCGCAAAGTCGAAGGGCAAAGTCACCACGCGTGTTTCTGGGGTGCAAAGCGTGTTTGCTCGTGTCGCCGTGTATCCAAAAGCTCCGCATGGCGTCGCGAAAATGGTCGTTCCATTCCAGCCAGCCGCGCGGAAAACCACCAGACTGGTAACCGCCAGGTCCAAGATCCCAAGGCTCGGCGATCATCTTCACGCGTGAGAGTACGGGGTCTTGCGCCACAGCGGTGAAAAATGCGCCATCGCGGCTAAAACCATGGTCATCTCGACCCAACACGGGTGCTAGATCGAAGCGAAAGCCATCAACATGCATGTCCTTGACCCAATAGCGCAAACTATCGAGCACCAGTTGCAGCACACGGGGTTGGCGAATGTCCAAGGTATTGCCGCAACCGCTGTAATTCTCATAGTGCGAAAGTGATTCCGCTGGCAGTCGGTAATAGCTGGCGTTGTCTAAGCCACGAAAGCTGAGGGTAGGACCAGTTTCATCGGATTCTGCGGTGTGGTTGAATACAACGTCCAACAAGACTTCAATACCAGCGCTATGCAGTGTCTTGACCATGGTGCGAAATTCGTCTCGCGGTGTCAGGTTACTACTCTTGCAGGCCAAGCGCGGGTCTGTGCAAAAGAAGCCCAAGGTGTTATACGCCCAATAGTTATGCAAACCTAGTTTGGTTAAGCGCTCTTCATCAATCGAGAAATGCACGGGCAGCAGGCTGACCGCTGTGACACCCAAGCGCTTCAAGTGTGCAAGAGATGCGTCATGACCTAAGCCGGCATAGGTGCCACGCAGAGCTTCGGGGATAAGTGGGTTACGCTGTGAAAACCCTTTGACATGAACCTCATACAACACTGTGCTGGCTAATGGGTGATGCAACAGCTGGTCGTTTTCCCAATCAAACTTATCGTTCGGGATACGTGCTTTCAGCGCAAATGCTGCGTTATCACGCATGTCTGGGTGCAGTGGAAGTTGGCGGTCATGGCCAAAGTGCTCATCGCGCCATTCAAACGTGCCAATGACTTCTTTTGCATAAGGGTCAAGTAGCAGCTTAGACGCATTAAAACGGTAACCCCGCTCAGGTCGCCATGTGCCGTGGGCGCGCAAACCATAAACCAAGTCAGGTGCAGCTTGCGGCAAATAACCGTGCCATACATCGCTGATATGGCTGGGCAGTGTGTAGCGTGCTATTTCGTGCGTGCCCGATGCATCAAATAAACACAGCTCTATGCGCTGAGCATGGGCTGAAAATACCGCAAAATTAACGCCTTGACCATCCCAGTGTGCGCCTAACGGCCAAGGTTTCCCTTCCTTCATGCTTTCCATTCGAGCATCACGGTGGCTAAGGGAGGTAAGTCGAGTAATACCGAATGAGATTTTCCATGCAAAGCAATAGCTTGCGCCGTTGCAGTGCCAAGTGGCGTACCTACATTGCTGCCGCCATAGTGGGCGGAGTCGGTGTTGAGCCGTTCACGATACGAACCCGCTTGCGGCACGCCCAAACGGTAGCCTTTTTGCGCAACCGGTGTGAAATTACTAACGATCACGATGTAGGTTTTGTCATCATGACCACGACGGATGAAGCTGATGACGGATCGCTCAGCGTCGTTGTGCTCAATCCACTCAAAACCCGCAGGAACAAAATCTTGTTGATAAAGTGCTGGCGTCTCTTGGTAGAGGTGATTCAGGTCGCGCATGAGGCGCTGTACGCCCGCATGCAAAGGGTTGTCCAACAAATGCCAATCTAGGCTTTGGTCATGGTTCCACTCGCGATCTTGGCCAAATTCGCAACCCATGAAGAGCAGTTTTTTGCCGGGGTGGCCAAACATAAAACCGTAGTAAGCCCGTAAATTGGCAAACTTCTGCCAAGTGTCGCCAGGCATTTTGTTCAGTAGTGAACCTTTGCCATGCACCACTTCGTCGTGAGAAATAGGCAGAACGAAGTTTTCATTGAAGGCGTAAACCAAGCTAAACGTCATTTCGCCGTGGTGGTGTTTGCGGTGAACGGGATCACGCGCCATATAAGCCAGCGTGTCGTTCATCCAGCCCATGTTCCATTTGTAATGGAAGCCTAGTCCGCCGGCATAGGTAGGGCGTGACACAGCTGGGAATGCAGTGGATTCTTCTGCCAACGTTATTGCTTGTGGTCGCTCTGTGCCCACCACCTCGTTCATGCGTTTGAGAAAGGCAATCGTTTCTAGGTTCTCACGTCCGCCGTGTTTATTGGGTATCCATTCACCTGCTTTGCGGCTGTAATCGCGGTAAAGCATAGAGGCAACAGCATCAACCCGTAAGCCATCGACACCATAACGCTCTAACCAATACAGCGCATTGCCGATTAAAAAATTACTGACCTCGGTACGCCCCAAGTTGTAAATGAGGGTGCTCCAGTCGTTGTGAAAACCCTCGCGTGGGTCGGCATACTCGTACAGGTGTGTACCGTCAAAATTACCTAATCCATGTGAGTCGGTGGGGAAGTGAGCAGGAACCCAATCCAAAATCAAACCAATGCCTTCGGCATGGCAGCGTGCTACAAAGCGCACAAACCCTTGCGCGTCACCAAAGCGAGACGTGGGTGCATACAGGCCAACAGGTTGATATCCCCATGAGCCGTCAAAAGGATGCTCGCTGATAGGAAGCAACTCTAAGTGGGTGAACCCCATGTCTTTGGCATAAGGCACCAAAGTATCGCCAAGTTCGTCCCAGTTCAACCAGCGCCCTGCGCCATTGTTTGAGCCGTCAGATTCGCGCCGCCATGAACCTAGGTGTACTTCGTAAATGCTGACTGGGGCATCCAGTGCATTGGCTTGTTGGCGAGCAGGTGAGGGCGCGACCATGTTCGGCAGCGCGACAACCACACTGGCCGTGGCGGGTCGCAATTCAGATTGTCGTGCGTAAGGATCTGCTCTGGCTGGCAAAAGTGTGCCGTCACTTGCCGCAAGTTCGTACTTGTATAAAGCACCCTCAGTAACATTTGGCAAAAATAATTCCCAAACACCGCACTCCGGCCTCAGTCGCATAGGGTTTTGTCGACCATCCCAGTAGTTAAAGTCACCAACCACGCTCACGCGCGACGCATTAGGTGCCCAAACGGCAAAGCGTGTTCCCTTCACGCCATTCAGTACAAAGGGGTGAGCACCTAGGACTTCATAGGGGCGTAAATGCGTGCCCTCGGCAAGAAGCCATACATCAAGATCACTCAATAATAGTGAAATAGAGCCTGTGTCATCTGCGGGATTTGACATAAAACATCCTCTCATTCGATGTGATGGTTGACAACTTGAATACGGTAGCTTCGATGTTTTGTTTAGTGCGTATCCGGCTCAATATGCCAAATCTGTCGTGCATATTCTCGAATCGTTCGGTCAGACGAGAAAACACCCATTCCTGCGACGTTGGCAATAGCGCGTTCGCACCATTGTGCAGGCGTTCGATACAGCTCATCTACCCGCAGCTGCGTCTCTACATACGACGCATAGTCAGCCAGTAGCATGTAATGATCACCACCGCCAATCAATGAATCTACCAGCGGGCCATATCGACTAGGTTCATCGGGTGAAAATTGACCACCAGCAACAGCGTCTAAGACGGACTTGAGTGCTGGCAAGCTGTCGTAATAGTGTCTTGAGATATAACCGCTTTGACGTAAAGCTTGTACTTCAGGTGTTTTCAAGCCAAAGATAAAGATGTTGTCATCACCCACACTTTGTCTGATTTCAATGTTTGCGCCATCGTCAGTACCGATGGTTAAAGCACCATTGAGTGCCAGTTTCATATTGCCAGTGCCAGAAGCTTCGGTACCCGCTGTAGAAATTTGCTCTGACAAGTCAGCGCCTGGCATGATGATTTCCGCGACAGACACACCATAGTTAGGAATAAACACCAGTTTGAGTTTGTCACCTACACGTACATCGTTGTTAATCACGTTGCCTACGTCGTGAATCAACCGAATTATAGATTTGGCCGTGTGGTAGCTTGAAGCAGCTTTGCCAGCAAAAATAACGGTTCTAGGCACCCAATTTGCGTCTGGGTTGGCAAGGATCGCTTGATACCGTGTGATGACGTGAAGCACATTCAACAGTTGGCGTTTGTACTCATGAATACGCTTCACTTGAACATCAAACATACTGTCCGGGCTCACCTTGATGCCGGTAGTACGCTCAATGTACGCAGCCAAGCGAACTTTGTTATTTCGCTTGATAGCCATGAATGACTTTTGAAATGCAGCTTCGCTTTTACGCGCTTTTAAACCTTGGAGTTGGTCAAGATTCAATCGCCATGACTTACCTAATGTGCTGTCCAGTAGGCTTGAAAGCTCAGGATTGGCTTGTGCCAACCAACGACGTGGGGTGACGCCATTGGTCATATTGGTGAAACGCTCTGGCCAAATGCTGGCAAAGTCTGCAAAAATAGTTTGAACCAGCAAATCTGAATGCAAGGCGGAAACACCATTGACTTTATGGCTACCAACGATAGACAAATTCGCCATCCGCACACGTCGTTCACCATTTTCGTCAATCAACGACAAACGCGATAAAAATGCACCATCGTTGGGCCGATGACGCGCTGCCATTTCAAGAAACTCTTTGTTAATTTGGAAAATAATCTCCAAATGACGGGGCAACACATGCTGCATCAGCGCGACAGGCCAGGTTTCCAAAGCCTCTGGCATCAAGGTATGGTTGGTGTAGGAAAAAGTCTTGCAACACAAGGTCCAAGCTGTGTCCCAAACCATATTGTGCTCATCGCACAAAACACGCAGCAACTCTGCCACCCCAATAGCAGGGTGCGTATCGTTAAGGTGGATGGCAACTTTATCTGCTAGATTTGCAAGTGTTGGATGCTCTTTTAAGTGGCGGTTGATTAAATCTTGAATCGATGCCGATACAAAAAAATACTCCTGCTTCAATCGCAATTCACGACCAGCGGGCGTGCTGTCGTTAGGGTAGAGCACCCAAGAAATGTTTTCATACTCATTTTTAGCACTGGCAGCGCGCGCGTAGTCGCCAGTATTGAAAGCGTTCAAATCAATATGCGTGGGTGCAACGGCTTTCCATAAACGCAGCGTGCTGACTTTTTCTGTGCCGTGCCCAGGGATCACCATGTCGTAGGCTTTTGCCGCTACTTCACCAGCGTTACGCCACACTGCCTTGCCATTCACGTGTTCGACCCAGCCACCAAATCGCACCGGGTAAGTGATATCAGCACGGGGAAATTCCCAAGGCGTTCCGTTTTGTAGCCACGGGTCTGGGTACTCAGTCTGGCAACCTGCCTGTATATCTTGCGCAAACATGCCGTACTCATAACGGATGCCGTAACCAAAAGACGGCAGACCCACAGTCGCCATAGAATCCAAGAAACAAGCAGCCAAGCGGCCCAGGCCACCATTGCCCAAAGCAGCATCTGGCTCGCGATCGGCTATGTCTTCCATCTTTTGCGCATGCAGCGCAAGCCCTTTTGAAGCTTCGTCCGTCAAATTTAAGGATGCCATCGCATTAGAAAGCGTGCGACCTATCAGGAATTCCATCGACAAATAGACCACGCGTCGCGACTTTGCTGCTTGCTCTCGGGCTTGGGTTTCAACCCAACGTCTTGAGAGTTGTTCCCGTGCAACCTGAGACACGGCTTGCATTAAGTCTGTACGCGTGGCATCATTTGGTGCGACACCAACAGTCTTTAACAAATGTTCTTCAATTTGAGCTGCTACTTGTGTACTTGTGTTTACGAGACTTTGAGACACTTGATAATCCTTCGAATAATTTTTGTAAATACCATGAAAATATTTTCGCATGCGGTAACAGCTTGGTAACTGTTTTTTTGCGCTATGGTCTATATGATTTGCGAATCTTAGGTATTTTTCGTGTTTTGTCCGTTTTTTCGAGTTTAACGATACCTCAAACTTATTTATAACCATTGCTTGCGAATGCTAACCCCTAATTTAGAAACCATCAGTTTGCTAAGTGCTGTAAAAAAACAGGTGTCTTTAATCTCAGGCTGGCAAGCTCAAAGTCAAGATTGGGTTGAATTTAACAACCGTTTAGACAAGTTCGTTCCTCGGTTGTTTGAAGAGTTGAATGCACTCTATGGTCAACAAGAAGGCTATAGCGAATTTTTAGTTGATTTGATACAGGTGGCGTATCAATCCTTCCAAGCCCGCCCCGCAGATTTAAAAGCCCTGGACACCCAAAGAGAGAACAGCCCTCGTTGGTTTCAGTCGCAAAAAATGCTAGGCGGCGTTTGTTATATTGATTTATTTGCAGGTAATTTACGCAGCTTACAAGCTCAAATTCCTTATTTCAAAGAACTAGGGTTGACGTATTTGCACCTGATGCCGCCGTACGAATGCACTATACCAAATAGCGATGGTGGTTATGTTGTCAGTAGCTACAGAGAAGTAAGCCCTGCACTTGGAACAATGGCTGACTTGCGCGATTTTGCAGCTGCATTACTCAAATAAGGCATCAGCTTGGTGCTCGATTTCATCTTCAACCATACATCTGATGAACACGAATGGGCAGTCGGTGCGTTGGCCGGAAAAGCGCAATACAACGATTTTTATTACTTGTTCCCAGACAGGCGCATGCCCGATGTCTACGACAAAACCTTGCGCGAAATCTTTCCAGATGCACATGCAGGCTCGTTTTCGCAACTGGCTGATGGTCGCTGGGTTTGGACGACTTTCAACTCTTTTCAATGGGATTTGAATTACAGCAACCCAGCCGTGTTTACAGCCATGGCCGCGAAATGCTGGCGATTGCCAATATTGGTGCTGAATTTTAGCGTATGGATGCTGTTGTCTTTGTTTGGAAACGTTTGGGAACGAGCTGTGAAAATTTACCAGAAGCACACGGGTTGATTCGTGCTTTCAGCGCCCTGGTGCGCATTGCCGCACCAGCGATGTTGTTTAAATCTAAACCTATCGTGCATCCAGACGACGTTGTGAAATACATTTCGCCAGAAGAATGCCAAGTGGCTTATAACCCTTTGCAGATGGCGTTGCTTTGGAACACGTTGGCAACACGAGAGGTCAATTTGCTTCAGCAAGCGCTTGAAGAACGCCACAATTTGCTCCCAGACACCGCTTGGGTCAACTACATTCGTAGCCATGACGATATTAGCTGGACGTTTGCGGACGAAGACGCCGCTAATTTTGGTATCAATGGCTATGACCATAGGCAGTTTTTAAACCGCTTTTATGTCAATCGTTTTGACGGTAGTTTTGCACGTGTGATTTTGAGTAGTGGAGGGATTCCCTTGATCTATTTGGGCGATGAAGTGGGTACTCTCAACGATCTCAGTTATCAAGACGACGTTTCAAAAACTGAGGACAGCCGTTGGGTTCACCGTAGCGAACGCGTCAAATCGTTGTATGACTATCGTCACGATCAAAGCACAGTTGCGGGTCAAATTTATGCTGGGTTTCAACACATGATCGCACAGCGATCGGCCTGTGATGCCTTCGCCGGTGGTCATTTGACCGGTTTTAGAACGGGCAATCCGAGGGTCTTGGGTTACCAGCGAGGTACGAACGACACCAAGCTACTGATATTGGCTAATTTCAGCGAATTTGAGCAGCACTGCTCGCCTGAAATATTTTCGGCCATGCCAAGTGAAGCGAAGGATCTATTGAGTAACAGCTTGGTAACACTGCGACTGTGCCAAGGGTTAACGTTGACGGCATATCAGGTCGTTTGGTTGAATGTCAGCCCGCATTAGGTTTAAGATATTGTAAAAATTCAAGATGTCCAGTATTGAACGACAACCTATTAGGAGACAGCATGGAATCTAAAAAATTAGCTCAGAGTCTTGATTTACCCAAAAGCGCCGTTGCCTTAGTTTTAGCCGGCGGTCGCGGCAGCCGACTGATGAACTTGACCGACAGACGCGCCAAACCAGCGGTGTACTTCGGTGGTAAATTCCGCATCATTGACTTCGCGTTGTCCAATTGCTTGAACTCAGGTATTCGCCGTATTGGTGTGATCACGCAGTACAAATCGCACAGCTTGCTGCGTCATTTGCAGCGTGGCTGGGCGTTTCTGAAAACGGAAATGAATGAATTTGTCGACTTGTTGCCAGCCCAGCAACGCAATGACGACGAAAGCTGGTACCGAGGCACCGCAGACGCGGTCTATCAAAACCATGACATTTTGGAAAGCTACGGTGCTAAATACATTGTGGTGCTTGCGGGCGACCATATTTACAAAATGAATTATGCACTGATGTTGGCAGACCATGTCGCCAAAGGTCGTCAATGCACGGTCGGTTGTTTGGCTGTGCCTAGAGCCGAAGCTACGGCATTTGGTGTCATGGCGGTTGATGAGAACAGTATTATCACCGAGTTTTTAGAAAAACCAGCTAATCCGCCTTTGATGCCAGGCAGTACTGACTTGTCATTGGCTAGTATGGGGATCTACATCTTTAATGCAGAATATCTGTATAAAGAACTAGAACGCGACATGGCTGACCCAGATTCAGACCATGACTTCGGCAAAGACATCATTCCACGCGCCGTCCGCAATGGCGATGCTGCAGCTCATCCATTCTCAATTAGTGCGGTCACAAGCGACGAGAACAAAGAGCCTTATTGGCGCGATGTCGGTACGATTGATGCTTATTGGGATGCCAATATTGACTTAACAGCCACCGATCCTAAACTCAATTTGTATGACAAAAAATGGCCTATTTGGACATATCAAGCACAGCTGCCACCAGCTAAATTTGTGCACAACCAAGACGACAGACGCGGTATGGCGATTGAATCCGTCGTGTCAGGCGGTTGTATTGTGTCAGGCAAAGTGTTTCGCACGGTCTTGTTTTCTAGTGTGCGGGTTCACTCCTATGCTGAGGTTAATTGGTCTGTTTTATTGCCTGAGGTGCAAATTGGTCGCGGTGCACGCTTAACGCGTACTGTGATCGACCGTGGTTGCTACATTCCTGATGGCATGGTTATTGGCGAAGATGCGGTGCTGGATGCTGAGCGCTTTCACCGTAGCGAAAACGGCATCACGCTGGTGACGATAGAAATGTTGAAAAAACTGAGCGCATGAAGGTATTACACGCAGCGGCAGAAGTTTTTCCACTGGTAAAAACGGGTGGTTTGGCAGATGTGTTGGGTGCTTTACCGCAGGCTTTGGTCAAAGCTGGTGTGGATGCACGTTTGGTCTTGCCCGGTTTTCCAGCCATTAATAAAGGTGTTTTAAAGCAAAAACTCGTTTGTGATATTGGTGCAGTTTTCGGCGCTGGCAGAGTCTCTTTGTGGCTGGGCAGCATGCCAAGTACAGAAGCTGGAAGCAGCGTGCAAGCCTACGTCATAGATGCGCCTTATCTTTACGACCGCGTTGGTAATCCGTATCAAACGTCTGACGGCAGCGAATGGCCGGACAGTGCCCAGCGCTTTGCTTTGCTAGGCTGGGTGGCGGCGCATTTGGCTGCGGGGGAGTTGGACGGTGCTTGGTGTCCCGACGTTTTGCATGTGCACGACTGGCATGCCGCGATGGCTTGCGCTTACCTTGCGATTCATCCGTCAACCAAAACAACAACTGTTTTCACGGTTCATAACTTAGCCTACCAAGGCTTGTTCGATGAGCGCGATTTTCACTTAACGGGTTTACCAGCCCGCCTGTTGGCGCCTACTGGTCTTGAGTTTCACGGCCAGTTTTCTTTCATGAAAGCAGGTTTGACCTATGCTGACCGCGTCACCACCGTCAGTCCAACCTATGCCTTAGAAATGGCAACACCAGAGTTTGGCTGCGGTTTGGATGGTTTGGTGAAAGCACGCGGGGCAAACGTGTCTGGTATTTTGAACGGCGTTGATGGTGCGATTTGGAACCCTGCAACAGACAAAGAAATTGCAACCAAATACGCGGCAAGTAATTTGGATGGCAAGCTAAAGTGCAAGGCAGCATTACAAAAAACGTTGGGATTAAACATTGACCCCAAAGCGCCACTTTTTGGAGTGGTGAGTCGTTTAACGTCGCAAAAAGGACTTGATCTGGTATTAGCCGCTTTGCCTACATTGCTCGCTGACGGCGCTCAGCTAGCAGTGCAGGGCAGTGGTGATGCTGCTTTAGAGTCAGCTTTTGTTGCTGCAACTGCTGCCCACACAGGTCGCGTTGCCGTTCGCTTGGGCTATGACGAAGCCTTTGCCCACCACATGATGGCCGGATGTGATCTCATACTCGTTCCATCACGCTTTGAGCCTTGCGGTCTGACGCAGCTTTACGCCTTGCGCTACGGCACTGTGCCGCTGGTCAGAAGTGTGGGTGGGTTGGTTGATACGGTGGTGGACGCCTCTGCGGATGCGTTGCAGCAAGACAAAGCTACTGGTTTCATGTTCGGCCCAGCCACGCCCGACGCAATGGCTGCTGCCATGGTGCAAGCCATTAAAACCTATGCGAACCCCAAACTTTGGAAGCAAATCGTTCTGTGCGGTATGGCGCAAAGCTTTTCGTGGGACGATGCGGCTAAAGACTATCTAGCTCTCTATCAAGAAGCCTTGCAAAGTAAACAAAGTTAGTAAAGCAAATAAAGCTGTAAAAAGCGCCGCAAAAAACCAGATAATTCACAGAATATCAAAAGAATATTCAAAAATAAGGAAACACATCATGCAAGTCGCGTCCTCCATTTTCAAAGCCTACGACATTCGTGGCATCGTCCCCGCTACCGTCACTGAGCTAGTGGCCGAAGGCATTGGCAAAGCATTTGGCACGATTGCGCGCTTAGAGGGCGAAACCTCTGTCAGCGTCGGTCGTGATGGTAGGTTGAGTGGCCCATCACTGGCTGCCGCGTTGATTCGCGGCTTGGCTGCTGCTGGCCTTGAGGTGGTTGATGTCGGCATGGTTACCACGCCTATGCTGTATTTCGCGGCAAACACGCTGACCACCAGCGGTATTCAAGTCACCGGCAGCCACAACCCCAAAGATTACAACGGCTTCAAAATGGTCATGCGCGGTCGCGCCATCCATGGCGAAGAAATTCAAGCCATCCGTCGCATGATGGAGGCTGAAAGCTGGTCGCTCATCCCCGGTGGAAGCGCGCGCCAAACCAGTGTGGATGCGGCATATTCGGCTCGTATCCAATCCGGCATCAAGCTGTCACGCCCCATGAAAATCGTGGTCGACAGCGGCAATGGCATCGCTGGCGCGTCAGCGCCAGACATTTTTCGTGCCTTGGGTTGTGAGGTGATTGAACTTTTCAGCGAAGTTGACGGCAACTTCCCCAACCACCACCCAGACCCTAGCAAGCCAGAGAATTTGCGTGATTTGATGGCTGCGCTCAAAGACTCAGACGCTGAGCTAGGCTTGGCTTTTGACGGTGATGGCGACCGCTTAGGTATCGTCACCAAGCAAGGCAACAACATTTTCCCAGACCGTCAAATGATCTTGTTCGCCCGCGACGTACTGTCTCGCGTCCCCGGCGGCACGATTTTGTTTGACGTCAAATGCTCACAACGCCTAGCCCCAGCCATCAAAGAAGCTGGCGGCGTACCCATGATGTACAAAACCGGCCATTCTTTGATCAAAGCCAAGATGAAAGAGGTCGATTCGCCTCTAGGTGGCGAAATGAGCGGCCACATCTTCTTCAAAGAGCGTTGGTACGGCTTTGACGACGGCACCTATGCAGGCTGCCGACTGCTAGAAATCGTCAGCCGTTCACCCGACGCCAACGCCGTTTTGGACGCCTTGCCCACCAGCTTCTCCACTCCAGAGCTGAACGTCGCCTGCGAAGAGGACGAAGCCCCGCAATTGGTTGTCAAAGCCGTAGAACTGGCCAAGGAAATGACCAGCTTTGCAGCCCCCGCCCAAATCAACACCATAGACGGCTTGCGTATTGACTGGCCAGACGGCTTCGGCCTCATGCGCTCATCCAACACCACCCCAGTGCTGGTCCTGCGCTTTGAAGGCCACACGCCCGAGGCTTTGCACCGCATTGAAGCAGACATGATGGCGCTTTTGAACCAAATCAAACCTGGAGCGAAGATTGGTGCTAGTGCGCATTGATCGCGAATTTGATTTTTTAATTGCTTTAAAATCGCCTATTTTGCTATATTTAAAATAGCGCCTTAGGTAATAAATACGAAGACTAGAGCCATATTCAGGCCTAAAAATCCTTAAACTCAGCGTTTACAGTCATTTTTAATCGCCAACGCCGCATCCTTCACCAAATCCGGCCCTTTGTAGATCAGCCCTGTGTATATTTGCACCACATCCGCGCCCGCTTTGATTTTGCTGACGGCATCTGCCGCACTCATCACGCCGCCTACGCCGATGATGGGGAAGTCTTTGCCTAGGGCGGCGCGGAGTTGGCGGATGACCTGGTTGCTGGCTTGCAGGACGGGGGCGCCGCTCAGGCCACCGGCTTCGTCAGCGTGGGGGAGGCCTTTAACGGCTTCTCGGCTGAGGGTGGTGTTGGTTGCAACAACGCCGTCCATGCCGTGCTTTTTCAGGGTTAAAGCGATGACTTCGACTTGCGATTCGTCCAGATCAGGTGCGATTTTGACGAAGATGGGGACGGTTTTGCCGTGTTTTTGCTTCAAAACGGCACGTTCAGCGGCTATTGAACCCAAAAGCGCATCCAAAGCTTCGTCGCTTTGCAGCGAGCGCAGATTTTTGGTGTTTGGGCTGGAGATGTTGATGGTCACGTAGTCGGCGTGGGGGTAGACGCCGCGCAGGCAGATCAGGTAGTCGTCGGTGGCATTTTCAATCGCAGTGGCGGCGTTTTTGCCGATGTTCAGGCCCAAAAGCATGGGATTGGAAGAATTGACGCTACGGAATTTGGCTTTTTGGACGTTGGCGAGGAACGCATCCAAGCCTTCGTTGTTAAAGCCCAGGCGGTTGATCAGAGCATTGGCAGTTGGCAGACGGAACATGCGGGGTTTGGGGTTGCCGGACTGCGCAAGCGGAGTAACGGTGCCGACTTCAACAAAGCCAAAACCCATCGCGCCCAGGCCGTCAATGGCGCGGGCGTTTTTATCCAGCCCTGCGGCCATTCCGACGCGGTTGGGGAATTTCAGGCCGGCGAGGGTGATGGGGTCATCTACACGGCCGTTGCAATACGCCCAAGTCAGCGGCGTGCCCTGCGTGGCGGTCAAGCCCGCCATGGTGATGTCATGGGCGGTTTCGGCGTCAAGCCCAAATAAAAAGGGGCGGGCGAGGGCGTAGGGGAGTAAGGACATTGGATAATAGGCAGTTGTATCTCCCTATTTTCTCAGAACTTAATCGAAGTAATCACCATGACCCAAGACGAACTCAAAACACTGGTCGGCCAAGCCGCTTTGCAATATGTGGTGGCGGGGGAGATTGTCGGCGTGGGCACGGGGTCGACGGTGAACAAGTTCATCGACGCGTTGGCGACCATCAAACACACCATCAAAGGCGCGGTATCCAGTTCGGTGGCGAGTACCGAGCGCCTCAAAGCGCTGGGCATTCCGGTGTTTGACGCGAATGAGGTGACCGAATTGGCTGTTTACATCGACGGCGCAGACGAAATCGACCACGCGGGTAACATGGTTAAAGGCGGCGGCGCAGCGCTGACGCGGGAGAAGATTGTGGCGGCCCTGTCCAAACAGTTTGTCTGCATTGCCGATGAAAGCAAACTGGTCAACACGCTGGGGGCTTTTCCCCTGCCGGTGGAGGTGATTCCCATGGCGACCAAGCGCGTCATGCAGCAATTTGCCGCGATGGGCGGGGATTGCAGCGTGCGTCAAAAAGATGGACACCCCCTAGTGACCGACAACGGCCAGCATATTGTTGACGTGCTGAACCTGAAAATCACCGATCCGCTGGAGTTTGAATCCACCGTTAACCAATGGCCAGGTGTTGTGACGGTAGGCGTGTTTGCGCACCAGAAGGCGACGGTTTGTTTGTTGGGGACGGTGAGTGGGGTTAGGACGTTGAGGTTTTAAAACTGTTTTAATCTTTGAAGAATAAGTTACAACCCATACGCAGGAGATTTTGATGATCAGATTTGTAGGTAGGGCAAGATTTTTCTGCAGGTTTTGCGGTATATATTGTCTTATATGGAATCTAAAATCGTATTCAACCATGCAATGAAAACCAGCGAGGCAATGGCTAATAAAGCGGCCGAAGCCACCCGCGATGCGGCGAAAAAAGCTTGGGAGGCCACCAAAGAGGCTGCCCAACACGCACTCGACGCAACGCAAGGCAAATAATTTTAAAAGTAGCCAAAGCCGAAAGTGGGAATTTGGACTGAGATCGCGGAGTCCGTAAAATCACGGCAACATGAAAAATGCATCGAACAAAGGTTTAAACAAAGGGCTAAGTGGCTTGGCTGATTTAGCGCAACTGTACGGCTTGGTCGTCAAAGAAACGCCGCCAGTTTCCGCTACGGATTTGGCGGCCCTGGTGAAAGCTATTACGCAAGCCAAGGCAGATGCCCAAAAAGCCAAAGATCTGGTGCGTGTGTCGCGGGAGACCAAGGGGCGGAGCGGGAAGGCTGTGACCTTGGTTTCGGGAATTGCCATGGCTGACAAGGACTTAGACGCGCTTAGTAAGCAGCTCAAGGCATCTTGCGGCTCTGGTGGCACGGTGAAGGATGGGGTGATTGAGGTGCAGGGCGACCATATTGACCGCATTGTGGCGCTACTGGTGGCGCAGGGGTACAAGGCTAAGCGAGCGGGTGGCTAAGGTCGAAAAGTCGTAAAAATCAGGCTGTAGAGGCATAAAATGACCTATAGTCGGCGTATTTATTGCCTAAGCTGCTATTTTAAATATAGCAAATATTAAATATACTTTACCTTCAGCTGAAAAGCTTTCAGAAACGCTTCTCTGGTTGTAATCTGCTCTTTGTCTGGCGTGCGCAGATATTCAATCGCTTCTGAACGCAGGGGGTCAGGCAGGGAATGGAGGTCGGTTACTACGGGCAGCAGCGCGATACGGGCGTCATCTTTTTGAAATTTTATTTTGAGATCGGAGAGCGAGTTCCGCCACTCTAGCCACTGCTGAAGTTCTGGGCTGATAGCGGGCTTGGACGTGGTCTGTGCTAAAGAATTTGCCACGTTGTCTCCTCTTGCTTTATTTATCACCTAGGGTGTCTGCCAAAAATATATTTAGTTGCTTAATTTGCGTTTAATTTCTCATTAAATGTTTTATTTTGTAGCATGTCGTACACAGTCATGTCGACTTGTTGGCGGCGGCAATACAAAAATGAATTCTTAAGGATTAAGCCAAAAAAAAGCAGCGTTAAATTTAACGCTGCTTTTTGGTTCAAGACCTTTGCATGGCGGCTCCCCGCCTGCGCGGGAATGACCTTGCTCAGTGAAACATTGGCAAATTACTGCTTGATGGCTTCAACTTGCATGATCAAGCGCACGTTCTTTGGGAAACCCCAGTCCACGCCGTAGTTCAGGCCGAAGGCGGTGCGGTCGATGGTGGCTTCAAAGTCGCCGCCGCAGACTTCGCGTTTCAGCATATTGCTCATGAAACAGTTGAACTGGCTGGCTTTCAGGGTGACGGGGTTGGTTTTACCCAGCAGTGTCAAGTTGCCGGCAACTTCAGCCACTTTGTCGCCGTTGAAGGTCATGCTGGTGGAGACGAACTTGGCCGTTGGGAAGGCGGCTGCGTTGAATATGTCTGCGCTTTGCAGGTGTTTGTCAAAGCCAGCGGTGCCGGTGTTGATGGAGCTG
>JAYWCQ010000021.1:0-9982 GCA_043780435.1 Polaromonas sp. | reverse complement strand
CAGCTCGGTAAACTTGCTGTAAGTGGTTGATAACATGAGAAAAATCAACACCACCAAGAGCACGTCGATGAACGGAATCAGGTTGATTTCGGGTTCGGTCGTGGCGCTGCGGTGGGAGCGGTTGCGAAAATCCATGGTGTTCAGCTGCTTATTGAGTCGTATTTAACTTATTTACTTACGCAGCGTGATCAAATGACGCAGCAAACGCTCAGAGTTGAGCTCTAAGGTGAGCAAATACTCATCGACGCGCGCGCGGAAATAACGCCAAAAAATCAGGGCTGGAATCGCGACAATCAGGCCAAATGCCGTGTTGTACAGTGCCATAGAGATGCCCTGCGCCAGCTGCGCGGGGTTGGCGCCACCGGTGCTTGAGCCCTGTGAGCCAAAAATCTCGATCATGCCGATGACGGTACCCAGCAAACCCAGCAAAGGGGCAGAAGAGGCGATGGTGGCCAGTGTGGTGAGGTATTTCTCCAGCCGATGCCCGACCACGCGGCCAGACTCTTCCATGCTGGCGCGTAAATCTGCTTCAGAGGTGCGCGGGTTGATGTTCAAAGCGCGCAGTCCGCTGGCTAACACCGTGCCGAGCTCTGAGCTTTGCTCCAACTGTTTCACCACATCCGGACCGGGCACGGCAGTGCGTGAGACGGTCAGCGCTTCCTCAATCAAGTTGAGGGGGGCAATTTTGTTGGTGCGCAAACTGTAAAAACGTTCAATAACCAGAGCTAGGGCGATGATGGAGCAGGCAATGAGTGGCCAAATGGGCCAGCCGGCGGCTTGAATGATAGAAAGCAAGGGGTAAATCTCCGTTAAACAATGCTGGCAATTATGACCTAGGCAGCGTCTGTTGATCCGGGTTTTATCGTGAATCAGCCAGAATCACCACGAAACTTTGTCAAAAGTTTGTCAAAAAATGGAGCACACAAAAACTGTGGATATCTTTGTGCAAAACTACCCCCCAAACTACGCAAACCCGCATTTTTAGGTGACTTGGTTGGATTGCTTAAAAAATAAGCATATCAATAATAACGACTATTTGCAAAAATAGTTAATAAAATCAACTAGATACAAGGTGTCATCGAACTGTCATGCTATTGTTTTTTAGTTGTCATTGGGTGTAATTAAATGAGCAAAGAAGTGACTAAACACGGGCTTTTCACTCAAACAAGCCCCTAATTGACGCCATAAATAACGATAAAGTAACGATAATCTGTGCACCATGACCGACGCTCTCACTTCCGCCCCCGCACGCAGACTTCCCGCCCAAGTTTGGCAGGTTGGTGCGTTGTGCCGAGCGATTGCGGATGCTCTGGATACGCGTTTTAATCCAGTCACCGTGCGCGGTGAAATATCAGGGTTTTCCCGTGCCAGTTCAGGGCATTGTTATTTTTCGCTGAAAGACGCGAGTGGGCAAATCCGCTGTGCCATGTTCAAACGCGCTGCCTCAATGGCCGACTTCCTGCCGCGTGATGGTGATTTGGTCGAAGTGCGTGGGCGTATCGACTTGTATACGCCGCGCGGCGATTTGCAGTTGATAGTTGAAAGTATCAGCCAAGCGGGGCAGGGTGCGTTGTTTGAGCAGTTTTTGCGCCTCAAAGCCAAGCTGGAAGCTGAGGGGCTGTTTGAGCCCAGCCGAAAGCGCACGCTGCCGCTGATGCCGCGCACCATTGGCCTCGTCACCTCGCTGGGCGCTGCTGCCTTGCACGATGTCGCCACCGCACTGCAGCGCCGCGTACCGCATGTTCCGGTCGTACTGTCTCCCGCGTCTGTGCAGGGTGTCAATGCGCCGCAAGAGATTGTCAAAGCGCTATCAAAATTGCATCAATACAATGAACAAATACGTCAGCTAGAACCTGATTTGTTATCTGGTTCGTTGCCTAAAATTGATGTCATTCTGCTCGTTCGTGGCGGCGGGTCGTTGGAAGATTTATGGGCGTTCAACGACGAAGCCTTGGCACGTGCGATTGCCGATAGCCCGATTCCCATCATCGTTGGCGTGGGTCATGAAACTGATTTTTCGATTGCCGATTTTGTCGCCGATGTGCGCGCCCCGACGCCGACGGCGGCGGCAGAATTGGTCAGCGCATCGCAGCAAACTTGGCTAAATGCCTTAGATCTCATGCAAGACCGCTTGCAAAACACCGCAAACCGTACCATCGACAGCCAAAACCAAAGGCTAGATCGAGCGCAGGCGCGTTTGGGGCGGCCTTCTACTTGGCTGGCAAAGCAGCGCCAGCAGTTGCAAAGTCATCAGCAGCATTTGAAATTTGCAGTGAAAGGGCGTGTGGCGAGCCAGCATCAGCAGTTGCGATCGTTGCAAACGCAGTGGCCGATCCAGCTGAAATCTGCCGTGTCGCGCATGCAAGACAGGCTGGCGCGGTCTGAGCGTGGTTTGGCTTTGCTTGACCCGCAGCTGGTGCTGCAGCGTGGTTACGCGTGGTTGGTTGACGAAGCGGGAGCAACTGTCGTTGACGCAGCCCAATTGCAAACGGACCAGGCTTTGCGGGCTACTTTGGCCAAAGGGCAAATTGGTATGATCGTCAAAGATATCACTGTCGATTAAACGTACGCGTGTCACATCGCATAGACATCGTTAGAATCAAAGATCGTCTCAATAATTTCAATAACTTTATTACTTAGAGGAATCATCATGGAACATACCCTACCAGCCCTGCCATACGCGATTGACGCTTTGGCACCGAATTACTCCCAAGAAACTTTAGAGTTTCACCACGGCAAGCACCACAACGCATATGTGGTCAACCTCAATAACCTGCAAAAGGGCACTGAGTTTGAAAGCATGACACTGGAAGAAATCATCAAGAAGTCTTCTGGCGGCATTTACAACAACTCAGCGCAAATCTGGAACCACACCTTTTTCTGGAACTGCATGAAGCCAGCCGGCGGCGGCGAGCCAACGGGTGCTTTGGCTGCGGCGATCAATGCCAAATTTGGCACATATGCTGCTTTCAAAGAAGCATTCGTTAAATCAGCCGTGGGAAATTTTGGTTCTGGCTGGACTTGGTTGGTGAAAAAGGCGGATGGCACGGTTGATATCGTCAACATGGGCGCTGCAGGTACGCCCTTGACCACAGGCGACAAAGCTTTGTTGACAGTGGACGTGTGGGAGCACGCGTACTACATCGACTACCGCAATGCGCGCCCAAAGTTTGTGGAAACTTTCCTTAATAGCTTGATCAATTGGGAATTTGCGCAAGCCAATTTCGCTTGAGTTTGAACGTATCGAGGTTGGGTTAGCCTTGGTCAGTTTCGATAAGCTTCGATAAGCTTCGATACACGAATTGTAAAAGGCCGTAAAACACAAGTTTTACGGCCTTTTTCGTGAATTTGTCACATTGTCGTCAGATCTTCGCCACAGACTTACTGTTTAAAAGGTGTGCCTGAGAGTTTGGTACCCGCTTTGATGCCGCGTTTGGCAAACCAGCCTTGGTTCATTTCCAGCACATAACGTACCGCTTTGGTCGAGCAATGGGCATCCAAAGTCTGCGGCTTCATGTCTTCTAAGTTCACGATGGTGCCATCGTCAGCGACGAAAGCTGCTGTCAGCGGCAGCAGGGTATTTTTCATCCAGAAGCATTGCCGAGTAGGCTCGTCAAACACAAACAGCATGCCTTCGTGTGTCGGCATGGCAGGGCGGTTCATCAGGCCGATTTGTCGCTCTATCGGTGTCATCGCGAGCTGTGTATCAATTTGGTGCATGCCTGCAGAAATCTTAATGCGCTGCAGGTTCAGCTGAGGACCCTCTTGCGCAGAGGCGCAGAGAGCAAACGTTGCAAATGAACCTATAAATAGTGCAGAAAGTGAACTTTTCATATTTTTGAAACCTAAAAATGACAATGCCCGCTTAAGTCGAAACCTAAGCGGGCAATGCTGACAAAGGCTAGAACCGAAGTTCAAACCGATGTCGCAAAAAATTATTTAGCTGCTGGTTTCTTAGCTGCTTTTTTTGCTTTTTTCGCTTTTACTTTTTTAGCCATAATAGTCTTTCAGATTTAAGTTAAAAAAACAGTAGCAAAAAACCTTCGTTTTCCACCACATCAGAATAATATCACGCCTTTCAGCGGACTACTATCCATTCTTAGCGGCTAATTACTTAGCAGCTGGCTTCTCAGCAGCGACTGGAGCAGCAGCTTTAGCTTTAGCAACTTTCTTTGCTTTCTTTGCTTTCTTAGCAGCTGGCTTAGCAGCTGGCATAGCTTCTTCTTTTTTCATTTCAGCAGCTGGTGCAGCTTTTGCAGCTGGTACGGCAGCAACAGCTGGCTTGGCTGGAGTTGCTGGTGTTGCTGGAGCAGCAGCGTGAGAAGCAGCGAAAGTAGTAGCAGCGAAAAGACCAGCAACCAAAGCGGCGAGGATTTTGTTCATGATGAGAGTTCCTAAAATAACGTTATTTAAAAAATTCCTGCCAAAATTCTGGAAGGTGTATCCATAACGAGGCGATATTCGTTATGGTTGACAACTTTCCGAACTTTTTTTGGAACTTTTTTAAGACTAGAATTCAGGCAGCCTAAACTAAGCTTTTTTTCTTCTTTTACTTCTCAGTTTTAGTCTTTTGGAGAGTTTATTCATGTACATGCACGTCAAAGTGCCTCCAGTTGGCAGCAAAATCACGGTCAATGCAGATTTGACGATCAATGTACCGGCTCAGCCCGTTATTCCATTCATTGAAGGCGATGGTACAGGTCTAGATATAACGCCAGTGATGCTCAAGGTGGTTGACGCAGCAGTTACCACAGCTTATGGCGGAAAACGCAAAATCCACTGGATGGAGGTTTATGCCGGTGAAAAAGCGACCAAGGTGTACGGCGCTGGTGCTTGGCTGCCTGAAGAAACACTGAATATTTTGCGCGACTATGTGGTGTCCATCAAAGGTCCGCTGACAACGCCAGGAGGTGTTGGTATTCGCTCTTTGAATGTGTCTCTGCGTCAAGCGCTTGATTTGTATGTTTGTTTGCGGCCCGTGCAGTATTTTGCTGGGGTGCCGTCGCCTTTGCGAGAGCCGGAAAAAACAAACATGGTTGTTTTCCGCGAGAACTCGGAAGATATTTATGCAGGTATTGAGTTTGAAGCCGGCAGCGAGAAGGTCAAGAAACTCATTAAATTTTTGCAAGAAGAGATGGGCGTCAGTAACATTCGCTTCCCTCATACGTCTGGTATCGGTATCAAGCCTGTTTCCAGCGAGGGCACTGAGCGCTTGATGCGCAAAGCAATTCAATACGCTATAGACAATGATAAGCCTAGCGTGACGATTGTTCACAAAGGCATTATTATGAAATTCACCGAAGGCGCGTTCCGAGATTGGGCCTATGGCTTGGCTCAAAAAGAGTTTGGGGCGACATTGATCGATGGTGGTCCATGGTGCCAGATTAAAAATCCTAAAGCTGGTAAAGCTATCATCATCAAAGATGTTTTAGCTGACGACTTTCTGCAGCAAATCTTATTGCGTCCAACTGAGCATGCAGTAGTGGCAACCATGAATCTGAATGGCGACTATATTGCAGATGCCTTGGTGGCGCAGGTTGGCGCTATTGGTATTGCACCCGGTGCGAACATGTCAGATACCGTGGCGTGTTTTGAAGTCACGCATGGCAGCGCTAAAAAATATGCGGGTAAAAATTACGTGAATCCAGGCGCTTCTATATTGGCGGCTGAAATGATGCTGCGCCACATGGGGTGGACTGAGGCGGCAGATTTGATTATCAGCGCTATGGAAAAATCAATCGCCAGCAAAAAAGTGACTTACGATTTTGCACGCTTGATGGAAGGCGCAACGCAGGTGAGTTGTTCGGGTTTTGGCCAAGTGATGATTGACAACATGTCATCAGCGGATAACCCCAGCGGGTTTTTTTAATTGATGACTGATAAAACACCTTTCTCCCGCCCCAGAGCCGGCTACAAAAATATCGAATTTGTTCGATTTTTGTTGTGCCGGCCGTTTTACGTCATGCTGTTTTTGTTGATCGTCGAGGCGGCTCTGGCTGCATCGACCACTTGGCTGATCATCAAAGCCGGGCAGGATGTTGCCAATGAAGAGTTTTTGATTGGTGATTTACTGTGGATTGTCGCGGCGCAATCGACAGCCTATGTGGTCGGTGCGGTGAGCTGGGTGTTTGCAGAGCGCGCCGGTTTTGGCGCCTTTGGCCGCTACATGATGCGTTTTGCGCGCGATAACAAAAAATACGCTAATTTGTTGGGAAATAAGAAGGTGCGTGAATTTACCGAGCCCTTCTTGACCAACGAAACCTTCCACATTTTCTTTGAGTTGATGTTTGAGCTTGAAGCCGATTTGAAACTATTCTTCGGATTGATTTTTAACGCTTTAGTACTCGGTTTTGCGATTGATGCAGGTTTGCCCGTTGCTTATGCTGCTGTGTTTGCGGTGCTCATGTGCATTCAGTGGTTTGTGCGCAAACCTGTCGCCAAAGCCTATGCCAACAACCAGCGCCAAACCAACCGTTTGACGGCGCATACCTATAGCGCTTGGGACAATATTTTCAGCGGCAACCGCTACAACTTTCGTCTGTGGCACGGCACGTTCAAAGAGCGTTTGCGCGATGCTTTGACAGCGCAAATCAAGTCCATCATGGCGCGTGAAGGTTTGTCGACCATCAGCGGCATTATCGCGCTGGGCATGGTGTTTGGCTACATCGTTGTGATTGCCTCGCGCGATGTGACAAACACGGCATTGCTGATTGGTTTAGCCGCAACGCTGCCTAGGCAAATTGAGCTGTCGCACGATGTGCATGGTTTGGTCACCGGTTGGAACGATTTGCTAGCCGTGTGGACGCGCATCACCGGTGCGTGTAACACCATGCACCCTGAGCCCGATGCCGATTTTGACTCGCGCATTAAATTCAAGCGTGTTAGTTTGACGCTGCGAAATTCAGTCGGTGGGCAAGCCTTGGTTTGCGATTCGTTAGCTTCAGCATTAGAGATGGTCAAAACGCACCCAACGGGTCGAATCTTGGTTCGCGGTGGTAACGGCTCAGGCAAATCAACCCTTTTAGCCGCCATGAAAACCAAGCTGGGCGCTAAGGCCTATTACTGGCCAACGGCGGACAGTTTGGCGTTTGCCTTCGACAAACCAAGACTAAGCAATAAGCCTGAAAGCTTAGCAGATGATGAAGATGACTTGAGTGAAGACTACGAAGAGCAAAAAAGCGGTTTCTCATCGGGTGAGCGTCAACTTGAATCTTTGCAAGAAATCTCGGAGAACACCAACGCTGTGGTGTATTTGTTAGACGAATGGGATGCGAACTTGGATGCTAAAAACCGCAGCCAAGCGGAGAGTTTGGTCGAAAAAATTGCGGCTAAAGCCTTGGTAATCGAGATTTCGCACCGAGATAGAGTCTAATTTTCGACTTAATTCTCGATTTAATCTCTGTTTTATTGCTTATTTATTGCAAGCTATTTCCTGCTTGCTACAATGAATTCATGGCTACAAAATCCCCCGCAAATCCTAATAAACCTTCGCAACCCGCACCTGCTATTCCGAAGCGGGACGATGGCGACACCACGGTGCTTGAGCGCGTGCCGCAAAAGACCAAACCACCGCAAATGTACCAAGTCGTGATGTTGAATGACGACTACACGCCGATGGAGTTTGTGGTCTTTGTGATTCAAGAATTCTTTAAAAAAGACCGCGAAACAGCGACCCAAATCATGCTCAAAATTCACCTAGACGGCAAAGGCGTATGTGGCGTGTTTTCTAAAGACATTGCAGCCAGTAAGGTTGATAAGGTCGCAGGCGCAGCCAAAGAACACGGTCACCCGCTACAGTGTCAAGCAGAGCCACTTGAATAAGCTCTTGAATCACGTTACATGCACCCCATGTAAAAGTTCTGAATCTCTTAAATTTTCAGTAAGTATCAGGATATAGTTAATCAAACATCGTTAGTAAACGTCATTAGTATCACAGGCCAAAGGACATAGCATGATTGCCCAAGAGTTAGAAGTTAGTTTGCACATGGCCTTTGTTGAAGCGCGTCAGCAACGCCATGAGTTCATCACCGTTGAGCATTTGCTCTTGGCACTACTGGATAACCCCAGCGGTGCTGAAGTATTGCGCGCTTGCTCGGCCAATATTGACGACCTGCGAAAGTCGTTGAACGCGTTCATCGCGGACAACACGCCCCAAGTCGCCGGTACGGATGAAGTCGATACGCAGCCAACGCTAGGTTTTCAGCGCGTTATCCAACGCGCCATCATGCACGTGCAATCGACTGGCAGCGGCAAAAAAGAAGTCATTGGTGCCAACGTCTTGGTCGCTATTTTTGGTGAAAAAGACTCGCACGCTGTTTATTATCTCCACCAGCAAGGCGTGACCCGTTTGGATGTCGTTAACTTCATCGCCCACGGCATCAAAAAGAGCGATCCACCAGAGCCCGTGAAATCTGGCGAAGCTGCTGAGCAATCTGAAGAGCAGGGTAGCGACAAGCAAGAAAAGCAATCGCCGCTAGACCAGTTCTGCCAAAATCTCAACGTGCTCGCCGCATCCGGCAAGATTGATCCGCTGATTGGCCGCGACTACGAAGTCGAGCGCACGATTCAAATCCTCTGCCGCCGTCGTAAAAACAACCCACTCTTGGTGGGTGAGGCAGGCGTGGGCAAAACTGCGATCGCCGAGGGCTTGGCTTGGCGCATCACCCAAAAAGAAGTGCCAGAAATTTTGGCCGATTCCGTCGTCTACTCGCTAGACATGGGCGCGTTGCTGGCCGGAACCAAGTACCGTGGCGATTTTGAGCAGCGCTTGAAAGGCGTGCTCAAACAGCTCAAAGACAAACCAAACGGCATTTTGTTTATTGACGAAATCCACACCATCATCGGTGCAGGTGCAGCCTCTGGCGGCACGATGGACGCATCTAATTTGCTGAAACCTGCGCTCAGCTCAGGTCAGCTCAAATGCATTGGCGCCACCACGTTTACCGAATACCGTGCGATTTTTGAGAAAGACGCCGCCTTGGCGCGCCGCTTCCAAAAAATCGATGTCGTTGAGCCGTCAGTGCCTGAAACCATTGATATTCTCAAAGGTTTGAAATCACGCTTTGAAGAGCATCACGGCGTGAAATATGCCTTGGCCGCTTTGCAAGCCGCCGCTGAACTCAGCGCCAAATACATCAACGACCGCCAGTTGCCCGACAAGGCGATTGACGTCATCGACGAAGCCGGCGCAGCACAGCGCATCTTGCCTGCATCAAAACGCAAAAAAGTCATCGGCAAAACCGAAGTCGAAGAAATCGTCGCCAAAATCGCGCGCATTCCGCCTGCGAATGTGTCGAACGACGACCGCAGCAAGCTGCAAACGCTGGAGCGCGACTTGAAGAGCGTCGTTTTCGGACAAGACAAAGCTTTGGACGTGCTGGCTTCCAGCGTGAAAATGGCACGTTCTGGTTTGGGCAAGATCGACAAGCCGATTGGTTCTTTCTTGTTCAGCGGCCCAACGGGTGTCGGTAAAACCGAAGCCGCCAAGCAACTCGCCTACATCATGGGCATTGAGTTGATTCGCTTTGACATGAGCGAGTACATGGAACGCCATGCGGTCAGCCGTTTGATTGGTGCGCCACCGGGTTATGTGGGTTTTGACCAGGGTGGTTTGCTGACCGAAGCTGTCACCAAAAAGCCGCATTGCGTGCTGTTGCTCGATGAGATTGAAAAAGCACACCCGGACATTTTCAATGTGTTGTTACAGGTGATGGACCACGGCACGCTGACGGACAACAACGGTCGCAAAGCCGATTTCCGCAACGTGATTTTGATCATGACCACCAATGCCGGTGCTGAAACCATGAACAAAGCGACCATCGGCTTCACCAACCCGCGCGAAGCGGGCGACGAGATGGCCGACATCAAGCGCCTGTTCACACCTGAGTTCCGCAACCGTTTGGACGCAACTGTCAGCTTCAAAGCGTTGGACGAAAACGTCATTCTGCGCGTGGCAGACAAGTTCTTGCTGCAACTTGAGACG
>JAYWCQ010000020.1:0-3912 GCA_043780435.1 Polaromonas sp. | reverse complement strand
GGATTCACGCATATTGAGCCCGATTTGCTCAAACAGCACTTCGGCCAATTGCGCTTTGGTTAAAGAATTGGTCTCTAAGCTCTCTAAAGATATTTCCATCGCTTTTACTCTTTGTCTCTTTTAGTTATTTGTTTTTTGATGACTTCTAATTTTTAGCTACGCAATCTAGCACCGACTTGACATGTCAACTGCTCGACCACCGCATTCACCGCAGCCTCGATCACCTCATCGTTCAGTGTGGCATCTTGGCTGTTGAAGGTCAAGCGCACGGCCAAGCTTTTCTCATCGACTGCGATATCACCGCCAGCCACTTTGGGGCGGTAGATGTCAAACAGCGTGGCTGTGCGCGTCAATCCGTTCAAAGGTACAGCAGTGATTGCTGCTACAACTGCTGCATGCGTTACCTTTTCTGCTACCAACATTGCAATGTCACGTTCTACATCTTGCGTTTTCAACACAGGCTGCGCTACAGGCACAGGGCGTTGTAAAAGTGCATCAAGTTCCAGCTCAAACAGAATGGGCGCTTTACCACCCTTACCTGATTTGCCCAATTCGTAAGACTGAACCCACTTAGGATGCATTTCGCCAATGAAGCCAATTTCTTGACTATTCAACAACACGCGGGCGCAGCGGCCTGGGTGCATGCTTGGGTGTTGGGCTGGTTCAAAAGTCGCTTTCAGCGGTGCTAGCAAGGCTTCAACTTCGCCTTTGACGTCAAAGTAATCAGCGGCCTGCTCTGCCCTGCCCCATTGCAGCTCGTCCAAATTGCCATAGACCAAGCCTGCAACGCGCATGGGTTGGTGGAAGCCGTCAACGGTTGTGTCGGTGTTTTTCACGCTGGTATCTCGCAAAAACACGCGGCCGACTTCAAAAATACGCACGCGCGAAGCTTTACGGTCAATGTTGTACTTGAGCACTTGCACGAGTGAGCCCAGCAGAGACGAGCGCATCACGCTCATGTTGCTGGCAATCGGGTTCAGCAGTTTTATTGGGTTGGCGTTACCCGCCAGCTCATACTCCCAGCGCTCTTCGACAAAGCTGAAGTTGATGGTTTCTTGGTAGCCCATGGCCGCCAAAGCACGGCGCACTGCAAATGGGCCGCGTTGAGATTCGGTACGAATTTTGGCAGTGATGGGCGCAAGTGGCGGCGTGGTGGGCAAGTTGCTGAAACCCACCATGCGCACGACTTCTTCGATCAAATCCTCTTCAATCTGGATGTCAAAACGGTAGCTTGGCGGTGTGACGGTGATAACGTCACCTTCAACCGAATGCGGCAAACCCAGTTTGGTAAACGCTTCCGTGCATTGCGCCAAACTAATCGGCATGCCAATGACCTTGGCCGCCCGTGCAACGCGCAGGCTGACAGCCTGGATTTTCGGCATGTTCGGCTGCAAATCATCAATCGGGCCAGCTTTGCCGCCGCAGATATCGAGCACCAATTGTGTGATACGCTCGATGTGTTCTATGGTCAATTCTGGGTCAACGCCACGTTCAAAGCGGTGACCTGCATCGGTGGAGAAGTTGAAGCGGCGTGAACGGCCTGCGATCATTTTGGGCCACCAGAAGGCCGCCTCGATGTAGATATTCTTAGTTACTTCAGAGACAGCTGTGGCGTTGCCGCCCATGATGCCAGCTAGCGATTCAATAGCTTGATCATCAGCAATCACGCCGACTTGGGCATCTACGGTAACGGAATTGCCGTTGAGCAGTTTGAGTATTTCTCCGGGTTTACCCCAGCGCACGTCCAAACCACCGTGGATTTTGTCTAAGTCAAAAATATGCGACGGGCGACCCAACTCAAACATCACGTAGTTGGAAATATCGACCAAGGCGCTGACGCTGCGCTGGCCGCAACGCGCGAGTTTGTCCACCATCCACTGCGGTGTAGGCGCTGCAAAATTCACGCCTTTGACGACACGACCTGAGAAGCGGCCGCATAAATCAGGCGCGCTGATATTGATTGCGAGTATATCTTGATGGCTCACAGCCACTGTGGGGAAGCTTGGCGGCTTGAGCGGTGCACCGGTCAATGCTGACAACTCACGCGCCACGCCGTAAACGCTCAGGCAATGCGCCAAATTAGGCGTTAGCTTCAGTGTCAGCAGCGTGTCGTCCAGATTCAGATGTGCGCGGATGTCTTGGCCGATGATGGCGTCATCTCCCAGTTCCAGCAAACCATCTTTGCTGTCGTTCAATTTCAACTCGTTGGCCGAGCACAACATGCCTTGGCTTTCCACGCCACGTAGCTTGCCCAGCTTGATCATGAAAGGCTTGCCATCCTCGCCCGGTGGGAGCTCAGCACCAACCAGAGCACAAGGGATTTTGATGCCGACGCGAGCATTCGGTGCTCCACAAACGATGTTCAACAACTCAGCTTGACCGACGTTGACCTGACAGACGCGCAGGCGATCGGCATTCGGGTGCTGCTCTGCCGCTATGATTTGTCCGACGACGATACCGGTGAACGGAGGCGCAACCGGGCTTTGCTCTTCAACTTCCAAACCGCCCATGGTGAGCACTTCCGCTAATTGAACGGTTGAAATTGGCGGGTTGCAAAATTCGCGCAACCAAGATTCTGGGAATTGCATAGTTTTTTCTTATTGAAGTTTGTTTATTGAAATTGCACTACTGGAATTGACTCATTGAAACTGAGACAAAAACCGAATATCGCCATCAAAAAACAAACGCAAGTCGTTCACACCGTAACGCAGCATGGTCAAACGGTCTGGGCCCATGCCGAAGGCAAAGCCGATGTATTTTTCGGGGTCCAAGCCCATGTTGCGCACCACGTTGGGGTGCACTTGGCCTGAGCCAGCTACTTCCAACCAACGACCTGCCAGAGGGCCGGTGGCGAATTGGATATCAATCTCGGCACTCGGCTCGGTAAACGGGAAAAAGCTGGGGCGGAAACGCAGCACCAAGTCGTCTGACTCAAAAAAGGTGCGGCAAAAATCGGTGAAGACGACTTTCAAATCTTTGAAGTTCACATTCGCGCCAATCCACAGCCCTTCGCACTGGTGGAACATGGGGGAATGGGTGGCGTCGCTATCGACTCGGTAGGTACGACCCGGTGCGATGACGCGGATCTCAGGCATCTGATCGCCTGCATCGATCAACGCGCGGTGCTTTTTAACATGCTGCACGGCATAGCGAATCTGCATCGGGCTGGTATGGGTGCGTAACAAGTTGGGGGCAGTTTCAGTGCCGCCTTCGACATAAAACGTGTCGTGCATGGAGCGCGCTGGGTGGTCTTCAGGCGTGTTCAGCGCGGTGAAGTTGAACCAATCGGTCTCAATCTCGGGGCCCTGCGCGACGTCAAACCCCATAGAGCCAAAAATCGCCTCAATGCGCTCCAGCGTGAGCGACACAGGATGCAAACCGCCCTGCCCGCGCTTGCGGCCTGGCAGCGACACATCCATCGCTTCAGCTTTGAGTTGCAGCTCCAGCTCGGCATCGGCCATCGCTTGGCGGCGGTCGGTCAAAGCGGCTTCAATCGCCTGCTTTGCCACGTTGATGGCTGCGCCGCGTGATTTTTTCTCTTCTACGGGCAGTGCGGCCATGCCTTTCATCAGCTCGGTAATGCTGCCTGTTTTGCCTAAAAACTGCGCTTTGGCGTTTTCTAGATCGGCAGGTGTGGCAGCAGCGATGAAAGCTTGCCTGGCGGCGTCAACAATGGCGTTCAGTTCATTCATGTTTTTTTTCTAAGACTTCTAACTACTTATCCAAATCAATCATCTGAATCAATATCTAAAATGAAAAAGGGCTAGCGCAATCAAGCTCTAGCCCTTGTTTCTATTGCCTAAGCCGCTATTTTATCAATAGCTACTGCAGCAACATTAGCAAGCTGAAAATCAAGCAGCCAGTTTGGCTTTAACTTGTTCCACAATGCTTGCGAAGGCAGCTTTGTCGTGC
>JAYWCQ010000019.1:0-13481 GCA_043780435.1 Polaromonas sp. | reverse complement strand
GACGTGACTTTTTACCTGCGCGATTTAGCATCTTGTTACCACAGCTACTACGATGCCGAGCGCATTTTGGTGGATGATGTGCAGGTGAAAACCGCACGTCTAGCCTTGGTGGCGGCGACTGCACAGGTGATTCGTAACGGCTTGGTCGTGCTGGGTGTCGGCGCGCCTGAGAAAATGTAATTAGCTACACTTGGTTTGAATTCAACAGCAATTTTTATGATGACAACAATGAACAAACAAAGCGGTGGCACGGTATTGGGCTTGATGATGGGCGTGGTGCTGGGTTTGGCGGCCGCCTTGGCTGTGGCGGTGTTTGTCACCAAAACACCCTCGCCGTTTAACAACAAGATGCAAAACCACACGGTCGAGACGGATGCCACCGAGTCTAAAAAGAACAAAGACTGGGATCCCAATGCGGCACTGTCTGGCAAAAACCCAGCCAAACCGACACCCCCAGTTGTGCCCGGCGCTGCTGCGCCAAGTGCGACCACCACACCAGTTACTACACCCGCAGTAGCAGGCACAGCTTCTGCGACCAAGCCTGGCGCCGTCAACACTGCACCCGCTATGCCGCCCGAGAAGCAAGCCAAGCCCGCGCCTGGAGCAACAGCTTCAACACCACCACATGTGGTTGCAGGTTCTTTGAGCCCTTCTGTTGCAGCGCCAAAAGCCGCACCCAAACCTGGCAGCTCTGACCCGATCAGCGACTTGATGAAATCAAAAGCAGAGCCGAAATCGACCAATTCGACAGCCGAACCGTTTATCTATTTCGTGCAAGCTGGTGCGTTTAGAACACCCGAGGACGCAGAAGCACAGCGCGCACGCTTGTCGCTGCAGGGCATTGATGCCAAAGTGACCGAGCGTGAGCAAGCTGGTCGCACGGTTTACCGTGTTCGCAGCGGACCTTTCAACAAAGAAGAAGATGCCGACCGCGTCAAAGACAAGCTGAGCGCCACGGGCGTGGATGCCGCTTTGGTGCGTGTACAGCGTTAAATTCACTGAATTTTCGAACTATTTGTCGTCTTTCCAGTCACATCTGACGTTATATTGCTGTCATCTCGATGGTTATTCCCTTATTTTCAGGAGCCTTTTAAATGCAACGTCGTCAATTTACCCAAGTAGCAGTTGCCGCAGCGGCTGTGTCATCGCTGTCAGCAGTTGCCTTGCTGTCGAACACATCAGCCCAAGCACAAGCCGCCAAACCACAAGCGGGTGTGGATTACTTGGTTTTAGACAAAACTGTGCCGACCGAAGCCGCTGCTGGCAAAGTCGAGGTGATTGAGTTTTTTGGCTACTGGTGCCCACATTGCAATGCTTTTGAGCCTGAATTGGAAGCTTGGTTGAAGAAGCTGCCTGCAAATATCAGCTTCAAACGCGTGCCTGTCGCCTTCCAAGAAGCGGCCGTGCCTTTGCAAAAGCTGTATTACACGCTGGAAGCCATGGGTAAAGTCAATGACATGCAGCGCAAGGTGTTTACCGCTATTCATGCAGACAAGCAAAACTTGAATACTCAAGATGGTATCGTTGCATGGGCCGTGAAACAAGGTTTTGATGAGAAGAAGTTTGTGGAAACTTTCAACTCCTTCGCTGTCAACACCAAAGTGTCACGCGCCAAGCAGTTGAGCAACGATTACAAAATTCAGGGCGTGCCGTCCTTGGGCGTTGCCGGCAAGTTTTACACAGAAGCCGGCTTGGCAAAAGGCATGACGCGGGCTTTGAAAGTGGTCGAGTTTTTGGCCAACGAAGCCACAACCAAATAAACCGAGTTTAAAAGCTCAAAGTAAAGTCCCGATTAAAGGCCCACAGCATCTGCTTGTGGGCTTTTTTGTGGGCGGGTTGTTGCTACAATTGAATGCAACAAGCGCACCAAGCAAGATTCATACCCCACCTTGCCAACAGTTTCAAAAAATAATCACCCCTCTAACCGATTGCTATACCGATTGCTTTTTATGACCTCTTTCTCTAAAAAAATAATCTCCAGCGCAGCATGTGTGACACTTTGCTTGTCAGTATCAACGGTTTGGGCAGAAAAAGCAGACCGGGACAAGCCGCTCAATGCAAATGCCGATGCGCTGAAATATGACGATTTGAAGCAAACCAGCGTGTTTACGGGCAATGTCATCATCACCAAAGGCAGCATCATCATGCGCGGTGGACGGGTGGACGTTCGGCAAGATCCACAAGGCTTTCAGTTCGCCACCATCATCTCAAACGGCAATGCACAAGCCTATTTCAAGCAAAAACGTGAAAATGGCGTGGATGAATGGATTGAAGGCGTGGCCGATACGATTGAGTACGATGGCAAAGCGGACACGGTTAGGTTTGTCAAAAAAGCCAATTTGAAGCGCTTGCGTGGTGCGACCACCAACGACGAAATCGTTGGTGGTTTGGTGGTTTATGACAACACAACGGACGTCTATACGGTTGACGGTGGCGCAGGTCAAGGCGGCAGCGGCGGCCGTGTTAGCGCGGTTTTGAGCCCTAAATCGACGACAACGCCAGCGCCGGCTGTGCCACAAGGCACATTGCGTCAAAGCACCACTTTGAATCCAAATACACCTACAAACACAGCGCCTAGCAGCGTCGAGAAAAAGTAATGCCGAATGCCTCTGAGTTGGCAAACAAAGCCAACCCTTTGCTGATAGCGCGTGCAGTGTCGCCAGAAGGCTTATTGGCAGTAGAAGGTTTGCAAAAATCCTACGGCAGTCGCAAAGTCGTCAAAGATGTGTCGCTTTGGGTCAGAAAAGGCGAAGTCGTCGGGCTTTTAGGTCCCAACGGCGCAGGCAAGACCACCTCGTTTTACATGATTGTCGGCTTGGTGCACACCGATGCCGGCAACATATCGATTGACGGCCACTCCGTCACGCACTTGCCCATTCACCGCCGTTCACGGCTGGGTTTGAGCTATTTGCCGCAAGAAACATCTATTTTTCGAAAATTGAATGTGGAGGAAAACGTGCGCGCGGTATTGGAACTGCAAAAATACCAAGAAGGCGACAAAAAGGGCAAACCACTCAGTTCGGCCGACATTGAACAGCGTTTGACGGCGCTGTTGAAAGAGCTGCATGTTGACCATTTGCGCCACTCGACGGCGCTGTCGCTCTCAGGTGGCGAGCGCCGCCGCGTTGAAATCGCCCGTGCTTTGGCGACGCAGCCGCGCTTTATTTTGCTGGACGAGCCGTTTGCCGGTATTGACCCGATTGCGGTGATTGAGATCCAAAAGATCATCAACTTCTTGAAATCACGCGGTATTGGCGTGCTCATCACCGACCACAATGTGCGTGAAACCCTGGGCATTTGCGACCACGCCTACATCATCAGCGACGGCCAAGTACTGGCTGAGGGCACACCCGCAGATATCATCGCCAACGCCGAAGTGCGCCGCGTGTATCTTGGCGAAAATTTCTCGATGTGATGCAAGGGCCATGTGAAACAAGGGCTTTCTTTACGTACGTCGCAGCATTTATCGCTGACACCGCAGCTGCAGCAATCAATTCGGCTCTTGCAACTATCGACACTTGAGCTCAGCCAAGAAGTTGAACAAGCACTCGACGACAACCCTTTTTTAGAGCGTGAGACCGAAGAAGCCGTGCGTGAAGAATTTGGTTTGGCGCAAAGCGATGCGCCTCTTGAAAGCACTGAAAACGCTATTGATTCAATAGTAACTCAGACAATCAATACGCCGGCCAATACCGATATTGCACATGAAATCTCAACAAGCTCAAATACGGATGATGTTGCGGAGTCGATAACATCACCCAGTGATTGGGACGGCGATGGCAGCGTCGATATTTCGCCCGATGACGGCGAATGGGGTGGCGATGCAACGGCTTCAACGTCTCAAAACAGTTCTCAAAGTAATTCCGAGTCCACGCTAGACGCCACCGAACTGGCACGCCAGCAAGAGTCATTGACCATGCACTTGCATCGCCAAGCTTTGGCGCTACGACTTAGCGACATTGACAGCGCCGCACTGCGTTATTTGATTGAATCGCTGAACGACGACGGTTATTTGGAAGAAAGCTTGCCATCGCTGGCGCAAAGCTTGGGCGACCCTAACGACATTGAGCAGCAAGACGAGCTGGTGCACCGCTTCACCGTGGCGCTGCATTTGCTGCAAAGCTTAGAGCCTACCGGCGTGGGTGCGCGCGATTTGAGCGAATGCCTGAGCTTGCAAGTGAAGACCAAGTTGAACGACTTGCAGCTTGAATCAGTTACTGCAACACCCGCCAAGCTGACGTGCCAAACCGCACTCAGCATTTTGAAGCAGCCGATTGATTTGTTGGCCAGACGCGACCTCAAAAAACTGGTGCAACTGTGCCGTGAGTCTGAGAGCAACATCAAAGACGCCATCGCGCTGATCGCCCGCCTAGAACCCAAACCGGGCCGCATTTTTGCCGATGTGCAGCGCAACATCATCGTGCCAGATGTGTTCGTCGTTGCCCTAGGTCGCAGCAAGCCAGGCGCCGAGCCACAGTTTCGCGCCCAGCTCAACAGCGATATCATGCCCAAGCTGCGGGTGCATGACATTTATGCCAATGCTCTGAAAAACTTCAAAGGTGAAGGGGCTTCGGGCGCGATGGCGCTGCAGCAGCGCCTACAAGAAGCGCGCTGGTTCATCAAAAGCATACAGCAGCGGTTTGACACGATTTTGCGTGTCAGCAATGCCATCATCGAGCGGCAAAAGGGCTTTTTGATACATGGCGAGCTGGCCATGCGCCCGCTTGTGCTGCGCGACATTGCGGATGAGCTGGGTTTGCACGAGTCCACCATCAGCCGTGTGACGACTGCAAAATACATGAGCACGCCCTTTGGCACGTACGAATTGAAGTATTTCTTCGGTTCTGGCTTGGGCACCGAAGGCGGTAGCAACGCATCCAGCACGGCGGTGCGGGCACTGATCAAGCAGTTTGTCGCCGCTGAAAACCCGAAAAAACCCCTCAGCGACAACAAAATCGCCGCCATGCTGAAAGAGCAAGGCATAGACTGCGCGCGCCGCACCGTGGCCAAATACCGCGAAGGTATGAAGATAGCGCCCACCAATCTGCGAAAATTGCTCTAAACAACCCAATTTAATGAATCAACTCCAACTTTTCCTCCCCTGCGCCGCTGGCGTAGAAGACTTTTTAGCCCAAGAAGTGCATGAAATCACCGGCTTGCAGGGTGACGATCTGCGCGTCATGCGCGGCGGCGTGAATCTACGCTCCTCTTGGCGCGACGCCATGCGGCTCAACCTCTACAGCCGCCTGTGCCAGCGCGTGCTGGTGCAACTGCATCTGGGTGAGTATCGCAACGAGCAAGATCTGTACGAAGCCGCCAGCAACGTCGCTTGGGAGATTTGGTTCACCCCCAAAGAAAGCTTCAAAATCGAGATCACCGCGCAGCACAGCCCGTTGCAATCGCTCAATTTTGCGGCGCTCAAAATCAAAGATGCGATTGCCGACCGCTTCCGCTTCAAAACCGGCATTCGCCCTGATGTCAACACCCAGTGGCCAGATGCACGCATTTACGCACATTTAACGACAGATACCGCCACCATCTACATCGACACCTCGGGCGAGCCGCTTTTCAAACGTGGCTGGCGGCAAGATACGGGCGAAGCACCGTTGAAAGAAACCTTGGCTGCCGCCATGATTGCCGCCAGCGGCTGGGCAGACTCCATTTACGAGGAATCGGATGACAGCGATACTGAACCCAGCTTCGCCCCCTTTTACGACCCCTGCTGCGGCAGCGGCACCATCGCCATTGAAGCGGCGCAAATCGCCTGCAACATCGCCCCCGGCTCCACCCGTCGCTTTGGGTTTGAGAAGCTGTTGCCCTACCAACCACACGTTTGGGACGCTATTAAAAGCGAAGCAGCTCAGGCAGTATTGACGACGGCTGAGCGCGAACATATTCAAATTTTTGGCAGTGACGTATCCTTCCGTATGGTTGACTTTGCGACCCGCAATGCCGAGCGTGCTGGCGTAGCCGACGTGGTGCAGTTCCGCGGTGGTGACGCGCTACAACGCATGCCACCTTGTGAGAACGAGAAGAAAAACGGCATCATGATCGTCAACCCGCCTTATGGCGATCGGATTGGTATCAGCGGTGTGGCCGGTCAAAACGCCAGACGCAGCGGTGGGCGCGAGAATGCACAACAAAACGGGCAGCAGAATCCACGCCAAAACGCAAATCAAAGCGCCAACTTCAACCCCGATGCTGCTGATTTTGAGCAAGATAACCAACCAGATCAACCCCGTTTCGGCCAACGCGAAACCGCTCAAACCGAGAATGGTGATGAATTCTTCCCCCAACTGGCCACCCACTGGAAGAAAAACTACGCCGGCTGGACCGCCCATGTACTCACGCCCGACATGAAGCTCCCCACCAAAATGCGCCTGAAAGAATCCCGCCGCGTGCCCATGTGGAACGGCCCGATTGAGTGCCGCTTGTTCAAGTTTGACATGGTGGCAGGCTCAGCGCGGGTGAAAAAAGCGGATTAGATGCTGATCCTAGACACCAACGTCATCTTGGATTTGTTCGTCTTCAACGACCCAGACCTTGCCTCCCTCAAACCCGCCCTACTTGCAGGTTTGGAGAACAAACAGCTCAACTGGATAGCCACGCAAGACATGCGCATCGAGCTGGAGCGCGTGCTCACTTACCCAAAAATCACACCCCGCATGGCTTTTTACCAAGTCACAGCGGCAGATGTGTTGGACAAGTTTGACCAACTAGCCACCTTGGTAGACCCAGCCCCCAAAGCAAAATGGATCTGCAAAGACCCTGATGACCAGCAGTTTATCGACCTAGCCGTACAGCACAAAGCAATCCTGCTGAGCAAAGATCAAGCTGTGCTGTGCATGGCGAAGCGGTTATTGACCGCTGAAACAGTGGTTCAAAAAGCGACGGAATTTACTCCTCAAATTAGCATCTAGAGTTTGTATTTGTTGTTTATTCAGCTATAAAATATATAGCAAAAATAGTCTCCTCAGTCGACTTTCGGCTCTTCTGGCTTCATAGCCAACACTTGGCTGAACATGCTCTCCAGCAGTTTCACCGCTTCCCCAATCACATTGGATTCCTGCACATAGCTCATGCCCTGCCCTTCACTGCTTTTGGCGGCTAGGACGTGGCGTTTCACCATTTGGTCGATAGTCGTTTGGTCAATCGCGATGCCGTGCGAACTTTTCGCGGCTAGCTCTTTGGTGAACTCTAAGAGACAAATCATGGCGATGCTGAGGGTCGCGGCTTCTTCGGAATGCAGAACGGTGGTGATGTGTTGGTGCGACGAAGATGACGAAGGCGTTGTCATTTTGAAAACTTAGCTTGAAAAAGGATTGATGATTTTTACCCCAAAACGCTCAAAATCGTTGACGTTCCGCGTCACCACTGTCAATTTGTTGACAATGGCCGTGGCTGCAATCATGGCATCCTCGGTAACGGTGTCTGACTGTTTATGCATCAGCTTTGCCCAGAGCCTGAATATCTCTGATGTCATGGGCAAGACGTTGTAGGTATCAGCCACTTTATCTGACCATCTTTCAAGAGCTGCAGCTTTATCGGCATCTTGAACTCTTGTTCGTTCAATACCCCTTTGAATTTCACCAAAAGTCACAGCGCTAATATGTAAATCGGTATCATTTGCTGCAGTAATCCATGCCACGACAGCATCATGTGGACGTGGTTTACGAAATTCGGAGACCACATTCGTATCGAGTAAGTACATGATTTTTAGAAATCAATCACAGGGCGATGCTTTGTCTTGCCACGCTCGGGCAATTCAAAATCTGCTCTACCCACATCACTCAACAGCAGCTCTTTGAGCGTAGGTTTGGCAGCGCTGCTCATACGCTTCCACTGCTCGATAGGCACCAGAATAGCCGTTTCCGCGCCACGCCGCGTGACGATTTGCGGACCATTAGCGACGCAAGCGTCTAAAAACTCACTGAAACGCGCTTTCGCGTCTTGTACGGGCCAAGTCTGCATAAAGAATCTCGCTTTTTGAATTTATTTCATTATATGACTAGTCAGATGACCAGTCAATTCTCAAAGTATTACAAAAGAATATCAGTTACCCAAAATCTTGTCACTCCCGCGAAGGCGGGAAATCCATGTTGGCGTTTGTGGATTCCCGCCTTCGCGGGAATGACGGGTTTTCATGAAATTTACTCACTGAAATTGGCATCTAGTAGGCTTATTTATTGCCTAAAGTGCTATTAAATTTGCAGCGAAAAGCTGTCTGCGCTGACTTTATGCCAGTAGTTTTTATAGACTTTGTGGTCATCGCTGATGTTCTCATCCAACAGCGAACCCGCTTTGACGCGGGGCACGACGTTGGCTAGCAGGCGGACTTCGCCTTCGCTGACGCGCTGGGAGATGTGAAAGGCGGTGATGTCTTGCGGGTGCTGTAGGCCCGCCGCTTGCATCATTTCTTTCAATGCTTCCATGGTTTTCTCATGGTATTGGTAAACGCGCTCGGCCTTGTCGGGCACGACCAAGGCCTGCTGGCGGTGGGCGTCTTGCGTGGTCACGCCGGTGGGGCAATTGCCGGTGTGGCATGTTTGCGCTTGGATACAGCCGAGTGAGAACATAAAGCCCCGCGCGGAGTTGCACCAATCGGCACCCAGCGCCATCGTGCGGCTGATATCAAAGGCGCTGACGACTTTGCCAGCACAGCCAATTTTTATCTTTTTGCGTAAGTTAACGCCTTTTAACGTGTTATGCACCAACAAGAGGCCTTCCTGCAGCGGACTACCCACGTGGTCGGTAAATTCCAGTGGCGCTGCACCTGTGCCACCCTCTGCCCCATCCACCACAATAAAGTCAGGCGTGATGCCGGTTTTTTGCATGGCTTTGACGATGGCAAACCACTCCCATGCGTGGCCGATGCAGAGTTTGAAGCCGGTGGGCTTGCCACCAGACAGGGCGCGCAATTTGGCTAAAAATTGCAGCATCTCCACCGGTGTGGCAAACGCGCTGTGTGTGGAGGGGGAGAGGCAATCGACACCGACGGCGACCCCACGTGCGTTGGCAATTTCAAGCGTCACCTTGGCGCCAGGCAGCACGCCACCGTGGCCGGGTTTTGCGCCTTGGCTGAGTTTCAGCTCAATCATTTTGACCTGCGGCAGGGTGGCGTTTTCAGCAAATTTAGCCTCGTTGAAGGTGCCGTCGTCATTGCGGCAGCCAAAATAGCCAGAGCCGATTTCCCAAATCAAATCACCACCATGCACGCGGTGGTGCTCTGAAATCGAGCCTTCGCCCGTGTCGTGCGCAAAACCGCCCTTTTTAGCGCCAGCGTTGAGCGCCAAAATCGCATTGGCACTCAAAGCGCCAAAACTCATGGCTGAAATGTTGAAAATGCTGGCGTTGTAGGGCTGGGCACAATCTGCGCCAATCGTGATGCGGAAATCGTGCGACGCTAGCGTTGTGGGCGCAATCGAATGGTTGATCCACTCGTAGCCTATGGCTTTGAAGTCCAGCTGGGTGCCAAACGGGCGTTTATCCGACTCGCCCTTGGCGCGCTGGTAGACCAAAGAGCGCTGCGAGCGGGAGAATGGCGTGGCCTCGGCATCGCTTTCAACAAAATACTGGCGCATTTCAGGGCGAATGTATTCAAACAGATAGCGGAAATGTCCAATCACAGGGTAATTGCGCAAAATGGAGCGCTTGGTTTGCTTCATGTCGTAAAAACCCAGCACGCTCAAGCCCGTGAACAGCGCAAGCAGCAGCCAGCCGACCCCGAAACCGACGATGGTAAACACGCACAGCAGCGCGAAAAAGATGCACAGAACAAATGTGGTGTAGCGAACTGGGTAGTCAGCGTTGAGCCGCCTGAGTTGTGTCAACATGTGCATTTTGAGGGGGTCACTTCAGAGATTTTTAAGAGATTTAAACTTAGCGCGAGATAATAGCAGTATATTTTTTAAAACCAACAACCCTAAAGCTTACCCAACAGCCATGCCAATCAGCAGCAACACCCCTTCCGACGACGGCGCTTCTACCGCCTTGACGCCCGACGATTTCGATATGCTTGACGACATTTTGGACGAGTTGCGCACCCGCAACTCCGAGACGCCGCAGTGGGAATTTTGTGAAGGCTTTATGGCCGCGCTGATCTGTGGCCGCCGCATCGTCACGCCCGATGAATACTTACCCATTCTTTTAGACACCGGTGAAGACGGCGAAGGCAAGTTTGCCGACGACGCGCAGTTTGAGCTGTTTTTCAAACTCTGGAGCCGCCGCTGGAAGGAAATCACCGCAGCGCTGGATGCCGATGTCGAAAGCTTGGAAGACGACCGCGCTTTCTACCCGCAGGTGATGGACGTGCGTGGCGTGATGGCCAGCCTCAGCCCCGAAGAACGCGCCACCGCCATGCGCGACAACCCGGGCGAAGAAGTGCCCGCGTTTGGCCAAGTCTGGGCGCTGGGCTTTATGTTTGCCGTGGAAGCCTGGCCAGACGACTGGGTCGCGCCCGCCAAAGACAAAGACGCCATCAAGTGGTTGAACGAGGCACTGGGCGCGATGGTGGCGCTGACGGAAGACGACACCGGCCCGGTGGAAGTCTCGGTGTTGGAGCAAGAAGACGGCTCAGAAGGGCCACCCAGCATGTCCAAAGCACGCTTAGAAGCTTTTGGCGAAGCCGTGTGGGCGGTGTACGACTTACGCGAAATGTGGCAATCCATCGGCCCGCGCGTCGAGCAAGTGCGCAAAACCGCAGAGCCAGGGCGCAACGATTTATGCTACTGCGGCAGTGGACGCAAGTACAAAAAGTGCCACGGACTGAATTAAGCAAGTTGCATGTCGCATCAACCTAGTCATTTTTCTACCCGCGATTACCTCTCCGCCCTCGCCGTCGTCATCATTTGGGGGCTCAATTTCATTTTCATGAAGTTTGCTCTGCACGACTTCACGCCCTTCCAAATGGGCGCGGCACGCTATGTGTTTGCGGTTTTTCCGTTGATTTTGTTCATCAAACGCCCGAATTTGGATGCGAAATGGTTGCTGCTGTACGGCTTGTTTCAGGGCGTGGGGCAATTTGGCTTTTTGTTTGTCGGGCTAAAGCTGGGCATGACGGCGGCACTGGCGTCGGTGCTGATGCAAACGCAGGTGTTCTTTACAGCGATTTTTGGCTTTATCCTGCTCGGTGAGCGACCCAGTCGTTCGCTGCAAATCGGTTTATTCTTGGCGGCTTCTGGGTTGGCTTGTTTTGCTATGAACTACATAGCACCTCAGGCAACAAATACGCCGGCTACCACCTTATTTGGACTCATATTTTGCGTTTTAGGCGCATCCATGTGGTCCGCGTCGAACATTGTGGTGCGCAAAGCGCAGCAATCACTCACGAAAGACTCCAGTTTCGACGCCGTGGCGTTTTTGGTCTGGAGCAGCGTGGTACCGATTCTGCCGTTCGTCGCTTTAACGCTGATGTTCGACGCTGAAGCCGCCCGCTGGCGCTGGCTGGCTGCGCCCTGGAGCAGTTGGGTATCTGTTGCGTTTCTGGGCTGGGTGGCGACGATAGCCGCTTACGCGATGTGGACCGCTCTGCTCAAACGCCACCCCGCGAATCGCGTCGCGCCCTTTAGCTTGGGCGTTCCAGTTGTAGGTATCACAGCGGGGATGGTGATTTTGGGGGAGCAGATTACAACTTGGCAGTGGGCTGGGATTGGGTTGGTGGTGGCGGCGTTGTTGACGGTGATGCTGGGGCAGCGGGTTTCTGCTCGATTTTCATGAAAAGGCTAGATGACCACGGTACGCTGAAGGGTCCAGAAACCCGCCAACAGCAGCAGCGCCCATGAGCCGCCGCGCACCACGACGCGGTCATACCACTGGTGACGCACCAATACCAGCTGTAGGCCGCACCACAGGGCGACCCCTACCAGCTGGCCAGCCTCCACCCCCAAGTTAAAGCCTGCCAAGGCCCATGGCAGCAAGGACTGGCTGATGTTTGCCTCGCGTATGACGCTGGAAAATCCCAGGCCATGAATCAAGCCAAAGCCAAGGGCTACCGCGTCGTTGCGCACCCAGCGCACAGGGTAGAGGTTCAGCCAGGCAGAGATGCCGATGCTCACGGCAATGGCTGGTTCAACCCATGTGGGGGATCCAATCCAGCCAAAAGTAGCCAGCACCAAGGTGATCGAATGCCCCAAGGTAAACCCCGTCACCGTGCGCAACAAAGCAGCCAAGCCGGGGCGAGCAGGATTGTGATGAGAGGCGGCGGTGCCTTGCCGCAGCAGCACGATGGGCAGCAGCAAAGCCAACAAAAATGCCAAATGGTCATACCCGGTAGCAATATGGTGAACACCCACAGGGAAAAATTGAGCGAATGCTGACCATCCGCTTTGCGTATGAACCGCGCTAAGGTCATTGCTGGCCAGTCGAATCGTGGTGCTGCGGTTGATTTGTGGTGATACCACCGTTGCGAGCGCTTGCCCCTGCAAGGTGCCGCCTACCAACAACCGGTGTGTTGAATCCACTGTTTTCATCAACTGGTAGTCAACGCCGACAGCACCCGTGCTGGGGCAACTTATTGACGCCCTCAGACGAATATAGACGCCATCGGGTCGTTCTTCCAAGGAATCGAAGGCCCAAGTTAAATCCATGACTCTGCGGTTGCAATCGATACGGATACCGTCACCTACCCACGTTTGGATGACGGGAAGGTTTTGGCGAATTTCACCCCAGACCAGGCTTCGATCATTGTTCGAGTCGAGGGTGTCTATGGCTGCATCCAGGTCCCTAAGTGCGATAGAAAATTTAACGGCTGTTACTTTGTCGGCGGTTTTTTCGGCAGCTGTGTCGACAAACTCCAAATAAGCATCGCTGGCTTTATGCGCCCAAACTGTAGCGCTCGCACCGAGGGATAAACCAAGCACCAGCACGAGTGCTCGCCAAAAATGGTTGTGATGGTATTTCATAGAACTCATTTATTTTGAAAAGTCGACAGCCGCGAATCATTGAGTCCCGTAGCTGCCACTTGCGTACGCAGGTTTTGCAGCTCAGCGTTTTGTCCAGCAAGATTGGCGCTGGCCATGGCCAGCCACCAGTCAAAGGGTTCTTTTTGTAGCGTCAAATTCAGCTTGGCTGCTTGCAAAGCCCGCGTACCGTCAGCGTCCAGCCACAAGTACGCCAAGGCTTGCTCACGGGCATGCGTCGCAGGGCTATCCCCTCTCAGCGCAAGTGCGGCAAATCGTTCTCGCACCTCTTTTGCCATCGCTTGCCAAGCCGGGTCTTGCAACTTCTTGGCAGCTTGCGCGCGCCGTATCAACACGGCATCGCTGTTGGGTTGCCCTGCCAGCAGAGCCTTTGCTTCTTGCGGCCTTTGGGTTCGCAACAACAAATCAGCGGCAGCCAATGCCGTATACCCATCTTGCTCCAGTGCCAGGCTGGCCTGGTAGCCAGACCATGCCAGCAGGTCGCGACCCGCCCGCTCATCGTTTTCAGCCTGCAGGGACAGCAACCAGGCTTGTATGGAGGCGTCGGTTGTTTGCCGCTGCAGG
>JAYWCQ010000018.1:0-10591 GCA_043780435.1 Polaromonas sp. | reverse complement strand
ACGCTGCGCTGCCAGCGGCAGTTTGTCGTATTGCGTAACGCCGACCGTGCTCTGGCTCCAGCCGGGCATGGCCTCATAAATCGGCTTGCAGCGGGCGATGTCTTCGGCGCCCATGGGCAAAATATCGGTGATCTGACCATCAAGCTCGTACCCCGTACACAGCTTCAATTCGTCAATGCCGTCGAGCACATCAAGCTTGGTGATGCACAGACCCGTCAGGCCATTAACCTGCGCGGAACGCTTGAGCAGCG
Organism: Polaromonas sp.; assembly: GCA_043780435.1. Lineage (GTDB taxonomy): Bacteria > Pseudomonadota > Gammaproteobacteria > Burkholderiales > Burkholderiaceae_C > Aalborgiella. Next base: position 10,340 of record JAYWCQ010000018.1, on the reverse strand, counting down.
CGGCGTCGAACCAGCCGCAGCGGCGGCTGCGCCCGGTGGTCACGCCTTTCTCGGCGCCGACGGTGCTCAGGTGGTAGCCCACCGTGCCAGGGGTCGCCCAGTCCAGCTCGGTCGGAAAAGGCCCGCCGCCCACGCGTGTGCAGTAAGCCTTGGTGATGCCCAGGATGTAGTGCAGCATGCCGGGGCCGACGCCGGCGCCGGCCGACGCATTGCCCGCGACGCAATTGCTGGACGTCACGAAGGGATAGGTGCCGTGATCAACATCGAGCAGCGTGCCCTGTGCACCCTCGAATAGCAAATTGGCGCCAGCGCGATGCGCGTCGTTGAGCTCGCGGGATACGTCGGCCATCATCGGCTTCAGCAGTTCGGCATGCCGCATGGCTTCGTCAAATACCGTATCAAAATCAATTGCAGGTGCATTGAGGTAACCCGTCAGCACAAAGTTGTGCAGCTCAAGCAGCGCACGCAGTTTGGCAGCAAAGCGGTCAGGGTATTTGAGGTCTTGCACCCGCAGCGCGCGGCGGGCAATTTTGTCTTCGTACGCCGGGCCGATGCCGCGTCCGGTGGTGCCGATCTTTTCGGTTCCGCCGCTTTCGCGCAGTGTCTCGCGCGCAATATCCAGCGCGGCGTGAAACGGCAGAATCAGCGGGCAGGCTTCGCTGATGCGCAGCCGCGAACGCACTTCAACGCCGGCTTTTTCGAGGCCTTCGATTTCTTCAAACAGCTTGGCTGCCGACAGCACCACGCCGTTGCCGATGTAGCACTTCACGCCGGCGCGCATGATGCCGCTGGGAATCAGGTGCAGTGCGGTCTTCACACCATTTATGACCAGCGTGTGGCCCGCGTTGTGGCCGCCCTGAAAGCGCACCACGCCGCCGGCGCTCTCGGTCAACCAATCGACCAGTTTGCCTTTGCCTTCGTCACCCCATTGGGTGCCGACCACGACCACATTACGGCCGACTTTTTGAACTGCGTTGCTACTTGTATTGCTCATGGCTCAATTTTCTAGAAATGTACTTACTTGATACTGAAAAGCGTATTTAACTTTGACGAAATCAAACTTAAACCGCTTGAATAACCCATTGACCTGTCACCTCAACCAACTCGCGGTCACAGTCAAACTCGTCCACTTCGCTCTCATGGCTAGGCAAGACGCAGACCACGGTTTCGCCACCTTGGCGTAAACGTGCGATCGCAGCACGCAAACTGGCCGACTCGCCCCAAGGCGCGCGAATCGCGGCTTTGAGCGGGCGCGGTGCAACGGCGCTGACCAATTCTTTGATATCCAGGCTGAAACCCACCGCTGGGCGGTTGCGGCCAAACACGGCGCCGACCTCGTCATAACGCCCGCCACGCACCAACGCATCAGGTGCATTCTTCGCATAAATCGCAAATCGTGCACCGCTGTAATAAGCGTAACCGCTGAGATCAGCGAGGTCGAATGTAACCTTAGTACCCGATATTTGTGATGCCAACCACTTCAAATTTGATAGCGTTTCAAGCAACAAATTTACTGGCTGCAGCACTTTTTTAGCCTCTTCTAACACCTTTTCGTCACCGTACAACTGCACCAAAGCAAGTAAGCTTTCACGCGCTGGCTTGGGCAAGTTTTTGGTCAAGTTAGCTAATTCGCTGGTGTCTTTTTCAGCCAAAGCGGCATGAATTTGGCTCAGCTGCGAAGCTGGCAGCACGGTATGAATACTGGCTACTGAGAGCAAATAGCGCACAATCCGCGCGTCAGACATATCCACGCTCAAGTGGTTGACTTGGGCGACGTTCAAACAATCTAACGCCAAGAGAAGCGCTTCCAAATCCGCCTCACGCCCCGCGTGACCGTAAATTTCAGCACCAAACTGCAGCGGCTCGCGGGTCGCTTGCGGGCGATCTGGGCGGGTATGCAACACAGGGCCGGCGTAACACAGGCGGGTGACACCGACGCGATTCAGCAAATGCGCGTCAATGCGGGCGACCTGGGGTGTGGTGTCGGCACGCAAACCCAAGGTACGGCCTGAGAGCTGGTCAACCAGTTTGAAAGTTTGTAAATCCAGCGCTTCACCCGTACCGGTGAGCAACGATTCAAGATGCTCCAACAGCGGCGGCATCACCAGCTCGTAGCCATAGCTGCGGGCGGTGTCTAGCAAACTGCGACGGAGTTCTTCGATGTGCCTGGCCTCGGACGGCAAAACATCGGCAATATGATCTGGCAGCACCCAAGCGGACATGGCAATTTGTGACAGGCTGTTAAAACGTAGATTTTACAGGGTTACGAGATGGGGTTTGTTTTATTCACAGCTATATCGTGGTCGTAGAGCCAAGGTACATCCATTATTTTCTCCCCTAACATCCCCATCGCCGCATCTCGCGCCCAGCTAACGGGTGGTTGGGCATGGAAAATCTTGCCATTTCGACGGGCGCGGGCTTGCACCTTGGCATTGCGCTGCCAACGGGTTTGGGCGTACAGCTGCAACGCTGAAGCTAAATCGTTGGGATTTTGCTGTATCGACAACGCCAAAGCCTGCGCATCTTCCAGCGCCATCGCCGCGCCTTGGGCCAAGTACGGCAGCATGGGGTGGGCCGCGTCGCCTAGAAGGGCAATGCGTGGGTGGGTGGGATTGGCCATCTGCGAACTTGAACGCAGCGGTGGCCTGTCGAACAAATCCCAACGCGTCCATGCCTTTTTCTGAGCCGCTAAATGAAACACATTTTGCAATGTTTTTGACAGCAAACTATTTAATGAATACGTCGTCTGTAGCGATTTTTTTTCATTATTGGCCGTATTTTCACAGCAATAGACTAGGTTCAACGACTTCCCCTGCTGCACGGGATAGGCGATGATGTGCCTGTCCGCATCCAGCCACGCGGTAACGGTGTCTTGCTGCAGCTCAGGCGGCACATCGGCCATGGGCAGCAGTGCGCGCCAAGCCGTGTGGCCGGTTGCGTGTGGCGCGGAATGGTCCAGCATCTGTTGACGAACGCTGCTCCACAAGCCGTCTGCCCCTATCAAGGCATCTGCCGTGAAGGTGTCGCCCAGCTCTGTCGTCACCACAACTTGCGGATCAAGTTGTGGACTAACTTGTAGGCTAAGTTGTTGATTTGTTTCGATAATTTCAGTGATTTTGGCATTCAAGTACAAATCGACATTGACTTCTTGTCGTAGGGCATTCAGCAGCAACGTATGCAAATCTGTACGGAGCAAAGTCGCAAACGGAAAGCCGTAGCGGGTGTGCGCTTGGCTGCCCAGTTGCAGTTGCCCGAGTAATTTGTCGGATGTGGCGCTTCTAACCTGCAAAGCTTCGGGGAAGTTCGCAGTTTGCAGCAAGGCGTCGCCCAAACCCCAGCCCGACAACACCTTGTACGCATTTGGACTGATTTGCACCCCAGCGCCCACTTCGCCAAAGACGTCTGTTTGCTCTAAAACGGTGACTTTGATGCCGATTTGGGCCAGTGCCAACGCCGCACCCAAGCCACCAATACCTGCACCTGCAATCAGGACGTGAGCCGTCATATCTGCGACCCAGACTCAGGATACAAACTTTGCAGCACCGCTTGGCTGGTTTGCACCAAGATGACTTGCAACTCGGCTTGGTTATTTGTTGATTCAGCTGCAGTTGCTTTTTCCCACACCGCATGTAATTTACCCCACTGCGGCGCAAGTGCGGCTTCTATGCGCTCTACCCAAAAGGAAGGCGGCTCGGTGTGCGTCCACTCGCCACGACCACGGCCAAAATGGGCGACAGCTAGGTAGCCCAGCAAGCCTGAGCGAGTCAAATCATCTAATACTTTGGGAGTCCACGATATGGTTGGCGTGTCAATCCCTTTGACTTGGTTGTAACCCCTCGCCAGCCCTGCCCCGCCCAAGGCACCGAGTACGCCGCCGGCCAGCATGCCGCCGCCCAGCGTTAAACCACCGCTCAAAATATCGGCTTTCAGCCCCATCAGCGCACCTGTCACCACCCCGCCCCACAGCGCGGCTTTACTTTCGCTTTGGGGGGATTGCAAGGCGTAATGCTCAGCCAAGCGGGTCAACACCGCACTGCTGGCTTTGCCGTCAAGTTGATGCAGTGCAATCAATGCATCCATATTGCTGCGAATATCGGCATCCAGCCGCTTGGACAGCGCCTTCATCGCCAGCGCTTTGGGCGTGTTGTCGCCATCACTCAGCCCCATGGCTTTGCCCAGCGCGACGCCAGCTTCTTTGAGCTTGCTGCTCCAGCCGGCTTCATTAACACTTTCTTTGTCAGAAGCGGCGCGGCACAAGCGTTGCGCTAACAAGTTCATGGACGCTTGAAAGCGCTGCTGGTTGCGCTGCCGCCACGCAGCATTTAGCCGTGCAAAAGATGCTTGCTGATTCGGCAAGGACTTCGCCACCGCTTCCAACAAACGCCCTTCTTGCACCCAGCAACGGGTGAAGGCATCTAATAAGAGAACATCTTTCACGTATTTGGCTTTGAATGCTTCTTGTGAAATGCGTGATTTCCAGCGCTGCAGCTCAGCCTCGGCAAGTTCGGGGGTAGTGATGTCGCCAAATTGGTTCAGCAACACGACCACAGGCTTGCCGATCAAATCCAACACCTTCAGCTCAGCATCTAAATAAGCCACATCGGCTGGGTTTTCAGACGCATTGATGAGGTACAGCACCACATCCGACTCATCCAAAATATGCCGCACCGCACGCTGGCTGTACCAAAAAGCGCGGTTTTGCAGCCTGTCCCACACTTCGGACATGAACCAACCGATAGGATTTCCCGCTTGAGACATTCGTTTCGCCAGCAGCTCGCTGTCACCCAAACCGGGCGTGTCCCACAGCTCTAGTCGCTCCAGCACGTCTAAATGCGGTGCTTCGACCAGCACATGCCGCTCTGCGGTATGGGTAACGTGCTCAGCGTCACGCACTTCGCCGATGTCGCGCCCGAGCAAGGTGCGAGCCAAGGTGGTTTTGCCGACGTTGGTGTGGGCGACGAGGCTCAGGGCAATGGTTTGAATGGTGGTGTAGGTTTTTGGCTCGGCTTGAAGGGACGGTGCTATTTGCGGCTTCGGCTTTTTATCGACAGCGTTTATCAACTGCTTCGCTTGCCGATTCGACCACAGCGCCAACCAACAACGCGGTAGTAGCACGACCAAAAACACAGTCATCGCGTACCAATGGATCCAACGCCCCGCGTTTTCTCCTTGGCTGGTAGGAGCGCGCAGTTGCTCAAAGCTGGCCAGATCAGGAAAAGAGGCACCACCAAAGAATCCACCCAGCCAAGCTGCTGGCGAGAGCACTAAACTTACCAAGGTGTGCGCTGACGACGCCGTCAAAAACGTGCTTTGCCACAGCGCTTGGTAGTCAAACACCAGTCCCCGCCAATACATGGCCAGCAGTGCGCCCAAAGCCAACGCCGCTGCCGCCCAGTGCATGATGGTTGTGCCGCGCGCTAAGGCGATGGCCTCGGTTTGATCAAGCTTGGGTAATTTGAAATGTCGCGATTTTGAAAGTGCATTCGCCGCGATGAGCGCATAAACCGCCATGTTCCACAGCATAAGCAGCAACAATGGCGGCGCGAGGATGTTGACAGTATGACTGGCAGAACCCACAGCGTCAGTGCCAATACCCAGCAAAAATGCCCCTAAAACGGCTAGCCAGCCAAGCCAAGATGGCCACTTCAACGCGGATTGCCAAAAAGTCATATCCGCAGTGGACTTCAACGCTTGAGCAATACTTTCAGTGCATTCTGCACCCGTCGTGCCGCACCATCGTCAAACCCGTTGGCGAACACTTTGGCGGCGTCTGCTGTCCAGGTTTGTGCGGGCGCGGGGTCGTTGCGTTTCGTCAGCAGTTGCAATTGCAGCATGCGGCGGGCGGCCAAATGGTCAGCGGGCGTTGGCAACTCAGCCGCCATTTCTAAGCGCAACAAGGCAGTATCCGCATCGGCTTGCTTGCCTGCTGGTGCTGCGGTGATGGCAGCTGTCCACGCGCTGCGCGCTGTAGGCGGCAATTGTTTGCCCAAGTCTTGCGCCGTTGGCATTTTAGCGGCGTCGCGGGTTTGCCAAGCGTCTAAGAGTTGCACCAAAACCTCGCCATGAGCGGCAGCGGCTAGCTTTTTGAGGGCAAATTGGGCAGATTCCAAAGCCTCGCGTTGGGCGCGGAAGGCGGCGTCGCCCAAGCGCGGTCCGCGGTCTTCGAAGGCTGGGCGATCTGAGAATCTGTCGCCTCTTGAATCAGGACGTGAATCCGAACGTGGACCGCGTGAATCACCACGGCTGTCACCGCGATTGTCTCGGTCACCGCCCGGTTTACGGTCGCCAAACTTGCGGTCGCCGAATTTACCAGCAGGTGCAGGCTCGGCCTTTTTCATGCCCGGCCGGTCGTCGCCACGTACGGCGATGACCTTTTTAGGCGCAGGTTTAGGGGCTTCGACTGGTTCTATAGACTCAGCAGCTGCTTCTTCGGCAGCATCGGCAATGGCATCAGCCTCAACATCAGCGATCTCCTGCGCCTCAACCTGCTCAACGGGGCTAGCACCTTCGGTAGAGTTAACAACAACAGCCGAATCCACATTTACTACAGTATTAATAGCATCAGAGGCAATAGATACGTCGGATATAGCCGTTTTTGACTCATTTTCAGCAGCTACAGCGGCCGTTTCAACCACTTTAGCTGCGGTTTGGCCTTTGATGGCCGCTTCCAAGGCGGCGATGGCTGCGCGAATCTGCTGGCCGTCGCCTGAGGCGTTGGCGGCTTGCAGCGCTTTGGAGGCTTCCAAGACGTGTTTGTCGTGCTCTCCCATCGCAGACGCGGCTTTTTCGCGATCTTGGGTTTTGCGGTTGAAGGCCTCGTCAATCGGCTGGCGGAAGGTGTCCCACAGTTTTTGCTCAAACTTACGATCCAAGGGAATCGTTTGCGCCTCATGCTGCCAGTTGTGCTGCAACGCTTTGACTGCGTCGATGCGCATGACGGGCATCGCGCCCAGCGCTTTGGCCTCTTCGATCATGGCGTGGCGGCGTTCAACGCTTTGTTTTTGTGCGGCTTGCAGCGGTGCGTAAGCGGCGTCCATCGCGGCTTTCCACTGGGGTTGCAGCTCGGCAAAGATTTTTTCAGACACATGGCCCAGGTTTTGCCAGCGCTCGGCAAACTGGTTCAAACCACGGCTGATGCCTTTCCAATCGCCCTTGCTGGCCAGCTCTGACACTGGATTCGCACCCCACGCCGTCACTTCAGCCACCAAGTTCAGGCGTTCAGCGCGGTGGATGGCGTTTTCAGCTTTGACTTTCTCAATCCAGGCTTCCACCACCTCGTGGGCGGCGTTACAGGCGTCGTCAAAACGCTTCCATAAAGTGTGGTTGGCGGGGCCGCCTTGGTCAGTTTGCTTCCATTGGTCACGCATGGTACGCAGGGTTTCTTGCATTTTGCGACCACCCAGGGCTTGGCCATCGGGGCGTTTCAATAAACCTTCGGCTTTGATCAACAGCTCTTCACGAATTTGATCCGCACGCCAGCGCTGCCAGCCTTCCAACTCGCCGGCAGCGGCCAGCGCAGCGTGGGCTTGGTTTTCCAGCTTGTCGTCAATCAGTTTGCCGTGCTCTTTCAAGGCGTTACGCAGGGCATTTGCAGCGCCTGCACTGGCTTTGCCGTGGCCTTCAGCCACTTCTTGCTCTAGTTTTAAGAGCGCCGTACGAACATGATTCGCCGCCTGGAGCTTGATTTCAGGGTCAATTTTAGGCTTGGCAGGCTTTTTAGGCGCTTCTTCCGCTTTGGCGACGCCACGCAAGGCGCGCAGCTCATCCGCCCAAACGGGCACAGGCGGCAAGGGAGCAGATGCGTCTTCCGCTGCCGTTTCTGTCATCTTCAAGGCAGCTTGGAAGGCGTCCCACACGACTAACAGTTGCGCCTTGGAGGCTTCTAGCTGTGGGGCAAATTTCGTATCGACGCTGGACCAGTTGGCATCTACCACCAAAGCCTGCGCTTGGTCTTGCCAATGTTGCACATCAATTTGCAGAGCTGGCAGCACGTTTTGCGCATCTTTGTAGCTCTTGGTGGACAAAATTTCGGTGCGCTGCGCTAATAAGACTGCGGCTTCGCGCTGCACTTGGGTGTGGTGCTGCAAATCTTCAATACTTTTGACGCGCTCGGCCAGCTTGAGTTTGACGCTGGCCAGCGGCTCTTTGGACAATGGCGCGCCGGCTTTGGCGGCATCGCGCTGCCACGCCATGGCGTCGGCAATGTTGAGTTTGCCTAAGGCTAAGAGCGCTTGCGCTTTGGCGGCCCACTCTTCGCCCACGGCTTCTTGGCCTTTGGCTTTTTTGAGTTCGTCCAACTTTTCACGAATCGGTTTGACAGCGCCTTTGTCGCGGGCGCTCAGCTCTTTGAAGACTTCTTGCATCTGCTCTGCGCTGGGGTTGGTCGCCATCCAATCACGCACTTTGGCTGCGCGGTCGCCAGCGGTGGGTGCAGAAAATGCACCTCCAGTGAGGCCGTCTAGAGGATGAGATTCAGGGGCAGATTTAGCGTTCATGGGGACTTTAGGCACGTTGGCAGCTGGTGTGGCTGGTGCAGATTTATTGGTTAAGAAATCAAACATAGCCGAGTATTATCGTTTATCCACGGCGGCTGTAACAAGCACGCCATGAAGACTATAAACAAGCTGCGTTAATCACGGCCAAGAAGTCAAAAAGAAGTCAGCAACCGGTTTTCGAGGGAAATCTCACATTAATTTGCGATTTTTTACAAGCCTGACAAACTGAGAAATTTCTTAGACAAACACATCTAAATCATTGAAATAAAAAAAATTTGGATGAATATTCAGCTAATTTCTGATCTAAAAACGAAAATTAGCATATCAAATGCATTTGATATGCTTGACTCGATCTATATACCACGATTAGAATTCGCGCATTCATCGGAATATTAGGGTTTACCTAGGTATAAAACCTGGGTTGCAAAGTATTCCGCACCCGTTGCCGACCTCCGGCAAGGCTCATCGTCACAAAAAGGATAGCACGATAGCCCACGTACCCAACTGAAACGTTGTCGGCTTGCAGACTCGCCCCCAAAAAGGATGGCCAGCTAACCGAACCGCAAAGAAAAGGACATGCTTAATGAAAGCTACTAGTCAACTGGCCACTTTTAATACAGGCCTGAAACTCAACATTGTTAACAATGTAAAAACTGCAGTGCGTGACACTGCAGACGGATTTTTTGAAATTTTCCACAATGGCTTTGCCGTGATTGGCTTAACAGCCGCTATTTTGGCTTTGGTGATTTTGGGTCGCCCAGATCTTCGCTATGAAGGCGAAACAAAACTACTCAGCTGGCTGCAAGTGCGTCATACCGTCTTCACCACTGACGTTGCAACGGCTCCAGAAGAGGAAGTCGCGGTGACGGACCTCGACGCCAGTGACCGCGCGACTGCGACTGACCCGGCCGATTTACCCAAGCAGCAAGCTGCTGTGGCCTATTGGCTCAGCAAGAAGTATAAAGTCGCCCCTGAGCCGCTCAGCGCCTTGGTGGCTGAGGCTTATGCCGTGGGCGCGAAAGCCAAGCTCGAGCCAACGCTGATTTTGGCGATCATGGCGATAGAGTCTGGCTTCAACCCATTCGCCCAAAGCCCAGTGGGCGCCCAGGGTTTGATGCAGGTGATGACCAAGATACATAGCGACAAGTACGAAGACTTTGGTGGCAAATTAGCCGCTTTTGACCCGATCACCAATTTACGCGTCGGTGTCAAAGTGCTGCAAGGTTGTATCGCACGGGCTGGCTCGCTTGAAGGCGGACTGAGACACTACGTTGGCGCCGCCAACTTGGCCAGCGACGGTGGTTATGCAAACAAAGTGGTGGCCGAATACGCCCGCTTGTACCAAATCGCCCACGGCAAGGCCGCACCACAGCGTAAAGCTGAGCCAAATGCTGAGCCAACGATGATTCGCGCCAAAGCGCCTTCGGCAGACACACAACCTGTCGTCTTACCAGTCATGGCGCCTGCCAAACCTGTGGCAGATGCTACGGTTGAGAAAATCGCTGCTTTGTAAACTTGTAAACCTTTAGGCGAACTTTGCTACACTAGCTAGGTACGCAACTGGCGATAGGCAAAAGCCCTCACTGGATCAAGTAGAGGGCTTTTTGCTGATGTGGGATCAATATAATAAGCATTGAGCAACCACTAGGAAGCGTACCGCCCTGCTATTTTTAGAAGTAGCCAAGGCGTTCAGCCGTTCGCCTGGGCAGACTTTTACGTTTACGCTGGCTTACAGCAAACGACAAGGTCATAGCGCCTGTAAATTTCATGATTGGACTGAACCCATGTACAACCGTAACATTCTCATCGAGCAAACCGACCCTGAGCTGTATGCCGCGATTTTGC